>NZ_JAELUC010000144.1 GCF_016429155.1 Pedobacter sp. ASV12
CCCCCCCCCCCCCCCCCCCCCCCCCCCCCCCCCCCCCCCCCCCCCCCCCCCCCCCCCCCCCCCCCCCCCCCCCCCCCCCCCCCCCCCCCCCCCCCCCCCCCCCCCTTTTTTTAATGATCCGGCGACCCCCGAGATCTACCCATGTCGTGGTTCGTCGGCAGCGTCAGATGTGTATAAGAGACAGATTAAAAATCGCAATATTCCATTTCATGTTTTTTGCATGACAAAAGCGTTTATCCAAACCATTCAGGAATATCAATACAAAAATAGTTCCAATATTTGAGCCTCTAGGCCGGAAGGTGTTAAATTTTTGTTAAATGTAAGTAGCGTATTGCGTATTGAGTAAAGCGTATAGTGCTGCGGGGTGAGTTGTAAACTCTTGGCTAATTCTTATTGCCCAATTTTAGCCACAGATTAACAGGTTAGGGTAGCGTTCAGCTGAATATACATAACGCTAAACAAAAAAGGCAATGCCAAACGACATTGCCTTTTTCACTCGGTATGAACCGGAAACTATTTCAAAGAGCCATAGTACTCTACGAACTTAGCCAAGGCCGAAGAATAGCCCCACTCGTTGTCGTACCAAGAAACTACTTTTACAAAGTTGTCATTTAACGAAATACCAGCGCCGGCATCAAAAATCGAAGCGCGGTCGTCGCCGATAAAATCTGAAGAAACCACCTCGTCTTCGGTATAGCCCAAAACGCCTTTCAAAGGACCTTCAAGCGATGCGGCTTTCATGGCATCTTTAATCTGTTGGTAAGTAGCCGGTTTTTCCAAACGTGCAGTCAAGTCAACTACCGAAACATCGGCAACCGGTACACGGAACGACATGCCGGTTAATTTGCCTTTTAGCGAAGGGATTACTTTGGTTACTGCTTTGGCCGCACCTGTCGACGAAGGAATGATGTTAGAGAAACCGCCACGGCCGCCTCTCCAGTCTTTGGCCGAAGGACCGTCAACCGTTTTTTGGGTGGCAGTTACCGCGTGTACAGTGCTCATCAAACCTTCAACCACACCAAAGTTGTCGTGCAATACCTTAACAATAGGAGCCAAGCAGTTGGTGGTGCATGAAGCATTCGAGACTACGGTTTGATCGGCTGTTAATTGATCGTGGTTTACGCCCATCACATAAGTCGGGATGTCGTCGTCTTTTGCCGGAGCAGAGAATACCACTTTTTTGGCGCCAGCTGCAATGTGCTTGTTGGCATCGGCACGGGTTAAGAACAAACCGGTTGATTCGATCACGATTTCTACACCAGCTTCGTCCCATTTCAAGTTAGCCGGATCTTTCTCGGCCGTAATGCGGATGGTTTTGCCGTTTACCACTAAATGTCCGTCTTTTACTTCTACGGTACCGTCGAAACGGCCGTGGATCGTGTCGTATTTTAGCATATAAGCCATGTAATCTGGCTCGATAAGGTCGTTAATGGCAACAATGTCGAGGCCTCTTTTCAAGGCGGCTCTGAAAACAAGTCTGCCGATACGGCCAAATCCGTTTATTCCTACTTTAGTCATTGTATTTAATTTGAATAATAATGAAGTAAATTATGTATTGGTTCTTTTGTTATGGTAATGATATGAACGTCGTGCCTTTGGGCCACTAGCCTTAACCTGTCCTGAAAAGTGCCGGCCACCGTACCCACAAAGTGGATTTCCTGGCCTGGATGCTGCTTCACCGTTGGCATCAGGTAAGTACTGAAATACCGCTCAAAAGCCTGGTCGATCAGTTGTTCAATATATTTGTTGTTTCGCTTGTCGATATAGAACTCTAAAAAAGAACTGAGGTAGTTCTGTACGTTGGGTTTTTTGTAGATGCGTTCTAAAATAAGCGGACGGTCAACGTTGTAACGCTCTTCAAACTGCTTCTTCAAATCTTGCGGGAGTTTATCTTCAAGGTATTGTTTGAGCAAAATCTTACCCAGGTAGTTGGCAGAACCTTCATCGCCCAAAATATAGCCTAAGCCAAAGTTGTTCTGTTCAGGGCGTTTGCCGTCAAAATAGGCGCAGTTGGCACCGCTTCCCAAAATGCCTACAATACCGCTTTGGTTGTAGCAGGCCGCGATAGAAGCACCATACAAATCGTCGTTTACCTTGATTTTGCTGTTCCTGAAAAACTGGCCCAGCGTATGAGCCAGCGACTCCTGCATGCCTGGTGAGGAAGTTCCTGCTACAAAAGCATAGATTTTCTTGATGCGCTCAGCATGGTTAATCAGGGTGATTTCCTTGTTGAGGAGGTAAAGGATATGTTTGGGGTCGTTAAAGCAAGGGTTGATGCCCGCAATGGTACATTCCGCTATGGTTTTGCCCTCGCTAGAGATTTTCCAGAAGGCGCTTTTAGATCCGCTATAAACTACTGCTATCATTGGTTTGCTGATTAAATGGATAGAACGTGGGTCATTTCTAGTAAATCACTCTCCAATTTATAGTTGTGCGTATTCAAGGCATCTTCCAAGCTGGTTAGCTTGATGGCGTTGCCGTAAAGTCCAACCATCTGCATGCTTTCGCCAGCTATCAGCGCATTTACTGCGGCATAGCCCAAACGGCTGCCTAAAATACGATCGAAACCACTAGGACTGCCCCCACGTTGCAAATGCCCTAAGATAGTTACTTTGGTATCATAGTGGGTGAACTTTCTTTTTACGCTTTTGGCAATATCGTAAGCGCCACCATATTTGTTGCCTTCTGACACGATCACTATGCTCGACGACTTTTTGGTCGATGCGCCAGCCTTTAATTTAGTGATCAGCTCTTTGAGCGAGGTTTCCCTTTCGGGCAAAAGCACGGCTTCGGCGCCGCTGGCCACGGCAGTTCTCAAGGCAATGCAGCCCGAATCCCTGCCCATTACTTCGATAAAAAACAAACGGTCGTGCGAATCGGCGGTATCCCTGATTTTATCAATAGCTTCGATAACGGTGTTGATGGCCGTATCGTAGCCCAAAGTAAAGTCAGAACCACTCAAATCGTTGTCGATGGTTCCGGGTACGCCTATAACATTGATGTTGTATTTTTCGCCAAAGCGTTTGGCCCCGGTAAAAGTGCCGTCGCCGCCAATTACAACCAGTCCGTCTATTTCTTTTTCCTGCAGATTTTTGAAGGCCAGTTCCATGCCCGCCTCTTCTTTAAATGCGAGGCACCTGGCCGTTTTGAGGATGGTGCCGCCCATGTGTAAAATGTTGCTTACAGAACGGGCATCCATCGGAATGATGTTGTTGTCAATTAATCCCTGATAGCCCTGCATTACCCCGAACATGTTTTTGCCATGGTAAATACCGGTGCGAATAACGGCTCTAATGCAGGCATTCATGCCAGGCGCATCGCCCCCAGAAGTCAGTACTGCAATATTTTTAAGGTCTTGTTTCATTATAATACACGAATATAAGGTGTATTAATTACACTAAGTAATTTTTTTTCATTATTTTTATGGATTAACCGAGCAAGTGTCTTTATTTTGTTCTCATATTTACATATCTAAAACGTTAGTGTTTTGAAAGAAGTATTACCTGTATTTAATTCGGCTGTTTCCATCGACTGTGTGTTGTTTGGCTTCGATGGTGGCGAACTTAAGATCCTATTGATAGAGCGCAACGAAGAGCCTTTTAAAGATTGGTGGGCTTTGCCGGGCAACCTGGTGGGGGTAAACGAAAGCCTCGACCAATCGGCTTTGCGTATTTTGCACGAGCTTACTGGTTTGAGCGATATCTACATGGAGCAGTACTATACTTTTGGAGAAGTAAATCGACATCCGCAGGGCAGGGTTATTACCGTGGCTTACTATGCCATGTTGCGCCTGGGTGGAGACAAAGCCCTGAAGCCACTGACTTCTTATGCCAAAAGGGCGCAATGGATCAACGTAAAAGATTTGCCCAAACTGGGGTTCGACCATCAGCATATTTTTGATAAGGGTCTCGAAAAAATCAAGCGCCGTATCAAGCACTTGCCTATTGCTTTCGAACTTTTGCCCGAGAAATTTACCCTCACCCAGGTGCAGCATGTATATGAGCTCATTTTAGGCAAAAAACTGGACAAGCGTAATTTCAGGAAGAAGATCTTAAGCTTCGGCGTGCTCAAAGAACTAGACGAGAAGCAAAAAGGTGTTTCGTTCAGGGCCGCTACCTTATACAAGTTCGATAAACGGAAGTATGCCAAGCTTTTTGGAAAGGCTATTTCTTTCTAAAACAACGCGCTAGCTTCAGGTTTTTTTGGATTAAAATTTGTTTAACGTAGCTTTGAAAAAAATATTATATTTTCATGTAAAAATTAGTTTCGATGTGTTATATTTACACTATCAACCTTATTGAATGAAAAAACGCTACCAAATTATTTTACTTTTTGTCGGTTTGATGGTGATGAACAGCAGTGTTCAGGCACAATCAAGTGGGGTTTTGCCTTACTTGGGCGTAGCTCAGGTAAATGCAGATAGCCTAACTGCAGAAGGTTTCTTGAATGCGGACCTCAACAATGAGTCTAGCTGGGAAAATAATCCATTTGGCGTTTTTCAGGTGATCAACTTTACCAATTACCCCAACCCGGCCTGTCTCTTATACACATCTAAAAAGGGGGGGGGGGGGGGGGGGGGGGGGGGGGGGGGGGGGGGGGGGGGGG
>NZ_JAELUC010000145.1 GCF_016429155.1 Pedobacter sp. ASV12
TATCTAAACACTACGATAAAGGGCGATAAGCCTATGGCAGATATCACCAATATGACCAACAAGATATATCTTTTTTGCTTCATTTTATTTCAAATATTTGAAAATAGCGTTAAGTGGGCCAAAGACAGCTTGATAAAGCATATTCTGTATTGCCCTTACTTCAGGTGGATGCGTCCTATGGAAGTTTTGTACTTTAGCTGCATAACTGCCTACTTAATCTGTTCGTTACAGCAACATAAGGTTAATTTGTTTGGTTGTGCGGAATGTGGATTGCAAACTATGGGGTTAAAATTTCGGCAAGCACATAGGCCTTAACTTTTTTTGCGGGGCAGTGCGTTCATTTAAAATATTATTTCAAGCTAAAGTAGGGAAAAATACAGTGATAAAATAATGGCTGGTTAAAGATGTGAGTTATCAAAGCGTATTTTCGAAACTATTAAGAATTGCACTAGTCTATGTGTCAAATATATTAAAGGTCGAGATTGCAAATCCCGACCAACAGGGCGGGAGATACAGCGATAAAGTAGAGCCAATATTTAAGGGCAGAAATCTCTCAATATATATAACTAAAAAACCTGAGCCTATGAACTTTCAAACCCTAAACTAAATATTCAAGGACATGGTAAAAAAGCAAAAAAGAGACAACTATAAACAGCCATATCGGCCACCTATAGTTCTTCTGGTTAGCTGTTAGCAAATCATACTTCAATGTAATCTGTTTTTTCTTATTCCACAATTTAAAAACATTGAACAGCAGAACCAAGCCAAAAACTATTATTGAGGAGATTACAGAAACATCCCTTGAAACTTTATACCTTATGAAATAATTAATGATACCAAAAACAGAAGCAATGTTCAAATAGATTAGAAAAGACAAACCGATAAAAGCGTTAAAATATGATTGGTCATTTTTTCTTTGAGTTTTTAAAATTTGATAAAAATCATAATATAATCTTTCTAGCATTTTATTTTTTAATATATGGATTAACGTATGTCGTCTTATCGGGATACTTTAAATTAGGGTTAGCATTATAGTCTCCTTTTACGGTATCGTCGGAAAACATCAGGTTTAAAATTATCCCAGTTACTAACCCCATCCACCTCTAAATTTTGTTGCTACGTCAAAGGAAATTGTCCTATTCCCATACATGGTTATGCCTAATAAAGGTAGAGATTGTAAATCCCGACCAACAGCAACCTTGCAAAAGTCTTATTTCGCAGACTCATGCAAAAGTTAGACTTGTCCTTAGCCAAAGTAAAGCTACAGAATGATAGCTTCTAATTTTCAATTATCTAAAAACTTGCCAAAGTATTTTAAAGGCGCAAGTCATCAGTCTCATCCTAAACAGAAGACTTGCGCTAGATGGACAGATTTAGTTTTTTAATATTTCGTTCCAGTATTCCCTTGAAGTAGGTAGCGACGAAATCTCTCTTTTATTAAATCTTTCTTCAATTTGAAATCTTGAATGAGAGTTTCCAGCTTCAAAAGCTTTCAGAAGATAATAATTAGCAAGTTTATTAGTAAAACTATTTTTAGAATTCGATTTGCCTGATCTTAATATAATATATACATCAAAATATGCTTGAGAATAGTTATAAGTCTCCGCCATCGTCACAGCCTTATACAAAAATTCTTCCGAGTGGTCGCTTAAAGAGTATATTTCATAAAGCTTATTATATGCTGCCGTGTCTCCTTTTTGAGCTTGTTCTGACAGCGATTTTATTTTAATGTTATTATCAAATTCTGATAAGAATACTTTTCCTGTAGAAAGTGGTTCGATAGGCTTACTTTTCTTACTTTCACAGCCAAATAAAATAAGACAAAAATAAATTAGCAATAAACACCTCATAGAAATTATTTTTTCTGTTTCACAAATTCTTGATAAGACATTCTCTTTATGATTTCACCATTTTTATAAAAAACCACTGTGCCAAGATTATCATTTCCTTCTATTTTAGAGCTACTTCTTAAAACCGCAGGTTTTCCATCAGCTTTACCATATACTGCATACCCATCAAATCCCACTATAGTTGCTTTTGGATGAGCTTTTGATATTTGTTGGGCTTGCCTAGTGCATAACTGTATATGCTAAACCTTCTTGATGCCTCTGACATTGGATCTATGGCATTGAACCGACCAATAACTGGATCATAGAACCTTGCTCCGTAGTCATACTGTTCCAGTTCCTCCTGCAACTTCTTACCATTGTAAAGATATTTATTAGTTCCCGGCATTGCAACAGGCGTCCTTCTCAGGCCAAAGCATAGTAGTCGTCCGCCTGCAGGGGCTGCAGCTGGCCCGTAACCGGGTGCCTGTTAAAGGTATACCGCACGTTGCCCAGGTGGTCCGTCAGGTTGTACTCGTAGCTGTAGTTGCTCCCGCCCCTGCGTGCAATCCCCTCCTCGGTCTGGATGAAGTCGATAACCCCGTTGGTGTATTGATACTGCCTACTTAATCTGTTCGTTCCAGCAACATAAGATTAATTTGTTTGGTTGTGCGGAATGTGGATTGCAAACTATGGGGTTAAAATTTCGGTGAGCGTATAGGCCTTAACTTTTTTGCGGAGCAGTGCATTCATTTCAAAACATTATTTCAAGCTAAAGTAGGGAAAAATACAGTGATAAAATAATGACTTGTTAAAGATGCAAGTCATCAAAGCGTATTTTCGAAGCCATTAAGAATTGCACTAGTCTGTGTGCACAGATCATGAATTGGATTACAAATTCCAATCAATGAGAAAACACACGGACTTTAAACAACAAAGCCCAGCAATTCTCACATCGCTGGGCTCTGCTTTGATTTTAGAAAAAGGCATGTCGACCCTTAATCTTGTATTCCATAGAAATCAGCCATATCTAGCCATAAATTAGCTAATTCTATATTTTTCTTTATCCCAATTCCATAATAGTACAACCTCCCAACCTCATATATAGACTGTCTATCGCCTAATAATGCTGCTTTCATATAATAAAAAAAAGCATTATTTGGGTCTTTTTTCGTGCCGATACCTTCTTCATAACATTTTGCTATATCGTAACAAGCTTCAGGAATGTTATTCTCAGACGCTGATAATAACAGCTCAAAGGCCTTATTAATATCTTTTTCTACATATTTCCCAAACAAATACCATGTACCTAAGGCATAGATGGCTTTGTAGTTTTTCATTTTTTTTGCTTTTTCAAGCAGAGCAAATACCCTGCTTAGTTCTGCAGAATCCGTAGAGGCTTCTTTCAAAGCAAGCCCATATAACCTATCTCCTTTCATAATTTATCTAACTTTTTGGTGGCCAAGGACCTTTCCATCCTCCTGGACGTTTTCTTGGAGCCATTTTTTCTCCTTTCTCCCCACCTCTGTCTGCCGCTTTCCTCGCTTGCCCTTTTTGATGTTTGCCTTTTGTACTTGGCCTTGCGCCCTTTGTATGCTCAGATGCTTCCAAAATACGCTGGTTCCATTCCTCTGCTTTTTTCTTGTCGTAATAGTATGTTGTAACTGCATCCCCTATCACATAGGCAGAAAAGGCTGTCAATACGATTCCTCCAATGGTTTTTGTGACAGGCTCAGGATTTGCACCCTCAGCTCCCCAAAGTGTGCCAGTACGGAGTGAAAGGCTAATTCCAATTGCAGCCCAAGCCGAACCAGGTTTCTTTGCCGTTACCGAAACGGCGTTCAATGGTATCGGATTGGGATCAAAGTTCAATTGGTTAATTTGCTGACCAATCAGTTTACCGTAATCTATTCCGTCCCTTTCGGTACCTATCTTGACCTTTTTATCGTTAACGAGCTGGTATATTGAATTGTCCCCGTCGTTCTTGTGGTCTATAATCCTGCCCGTACCATCGACAATCGTTGATCTCAAACCAGTTGGTTCATCATTTACCCACATCCCATCTGGATCAGTAAAATTAATAGGATTGCTCAAGACATAATTGTACGGAGAGACATCATCATAGTCCTCGGCCAGCGGATCGACCACATTCCACCGGCCAATAACCGGATCATAAAACCTTGCGCCATAGTCATATTGCTCCAGCTCCTCCTGCAATTCCTTTCCATTGTAAAGATATTTATTATTACCTGGACTTGCAACCTTTCTCATTCCGAAGGCATAGTAGTCGTCGGCCTGCAGGGGCTGCAGCTGGCCCGTAACCGGGTGCCTGTTGAAGGTATACCGCACGTTGCCCAGGTGGTCCGTCAGGTTGTATTCGTAGCTGTAGCTGCCCCCGCCCCTGCGGGCAATCCCCTCCTCGGTCTGGATAAAGTCGATCGTGCCGTTGACATACTGGATGCCGTCTACGTAGTCCGTGGCCGTGCCCGTGGCGCCGTTCACCTTCTTCAGCTTGGCTCCGGTGGCATCGTAGACGTAGCTCAGGCTCAGCCCGCTTTTTGTGGCGCTTACCGGCAGGTTCAGGTAGTTGTAGGCCAGCGTTACGCCGTTCCTGCCGTCTGTGGTGGCGTTGCCGTTGCCGTCGTAGGTGTAGGCACCCGCAGCCAATGCCCCGCCCGTAATACCAGTCAACTGGTTGCCGGCATAGCTGTAGGTTCCGGTCTTGGTCGTGGTGCCGTCAAACCTGCTCAGCGAAGCGATGTTGCCCATCGCATCGTAGGACAGCGTT
>NZ_JAELUC010000146.1 GCF_016429155.1 Pedobacter sp. ASV12
AAGAGACAGTAATCTCTCTACAGATTTCAAGATCATTTGGCTAACGCTAAGAGAGATCATGTTTGGCTATATATTTCAAGTTCTGGCTAATCTTTACCGGTATAATCCGACGGATGTAATAGTTCTCTGGATCTTCGGCATGCGCCAACAGTTCGCTTTCATTGTAAAATTCGACCGATGCCCAATCGGTAATACCAGGTTTAATGGATAATACATAACGCTGCTGTTCATCGTACAGGTTAACATACTTCCTTACTTCTGGCCTGGGGCCAACAAGGCTCATCTCTCCTCTTAGTACATTGAAAAGCTGGGGCAGTTCGTCGAGCTTATATTTTCTAAGCCAATAGCCAACCCTGGTAACTCTTTGGTCTTTATTGCCAATGGTTAACAAACAGCTGGTAGCCTGGTGCACACACATGGTTCGGAACTTCAGCAAGTGAAAATCTCTCATGTTTAGCCCTACTCTTTGTTGTTTGAAAAAAACTGGGCCTTTTGTATCAATGGCCACAGCCACCGCAATCAGTACAAAAACCGGCAGCAGTAAAAGCAAGCCAACTCCGGCTCCTGTTACGTCAATTAATCTTTTCATATCTATTTTCATAGCCTTACAGGTATTAACATTTCTGATTCAACCATTCCGTTTTGCATCGAATTAACCTGGATATTGACCACCTTGATCAACGAAGCGATGATAAACCGGATTTCTGTTTTGGTTAATTGGGGATAAATGGGAAGTGATATTTCGTTCGAATAATTTCGATAGGCCATCGGATAATCTTTCATCTCATAGCCTAGTTTTTTAAAGCAGGTAAGCATAGGCATGGGAATAAAATGAACATTTACCGCTATGCCAAGTGCTGTAAGATCGTCGATAACCCGATCCCTATGGAATTCAGTTAAACCCTTAATCCGTAGTGGAAAAAGGTGGTAACAAGATTCGCGTTCGCTATCAACCAAGCTGGGCGCCATGAACCATTCCTGGTCCTTAAATCCATTCAGGTATTCGTTGGCAATTAGCTTTCTGGCTGGCAACAGGGTTTGCACATACTTTTTAATCTGGGCCAAACCAATGGCGGCGCAGATATCGGGCATATTTATTTTTAGGCCTTCAAACAAAATATCATAGCGCCAACCCCCGCTTTTGGCCCTGGTTAAGGCATCTTTATTCTGCCCGTTTAAGGTATAGATCTTAAGGTAGTTATACTCTTCTTGGGCATTAAACGCCGCAGGCAGGTTCAAACAGATACAACCACCTTCTGCCGTAGTAATGTTTTTTACAGCATGGAATGAGAATATGGTAATGTCGCATTTCTTTGCCGCTGGCTTACCTTGATAAGTACTTCCAATAGAATGGGCCGCGTCTGCAATCAACAGAACCCTTCCCAATGTGGCCTGCTTGTCAGTTTGAGGTTTAAACAGCTTCCTCACTTTTGGACTTTCGATTACCGATTTCAGCAAATCGTAATTGCAGGGCCATCCGGCAAAGTCTACGGCAATAATTGCCTTTGTTTTTGGCGTAATGGCTTCGCGCACCTTTTCGGGGTCTATCGTAAAATCGTCCAGCACATCAACCATTATTGGCTTAGCGCCGCAGTGCAATACACTCAGCGCCGTAGCGCAATAGGTATATGCCGGTACAATTACTTCGTCGCCGGGCTTTACACCAAACCATTTGAGCATTAAAATAGCTCCAGAAGTCCAAGAGTTTACGCAAATCGTGGCATCTGTTTCTGTCAGCTCCAAAATTTCCTGCTCCAAAGCTTTTACTTTGGGGCCCGTGGTAATCCACTTGTTTTTTAGTGCATCGAGAACTTGATCAATTACAGCCTGATCAATGTAGGGCGGTGAAAATGGAATATTCATGTGCATAAGGTTAAAAGGTTTATACCATTTAATTAGACTTTTAGCGGCAGAAGATTGGGGTTTGCTATGGGCACTACTTATGGACAACGAGTGTTTTTTGAGTGCTGATTTTGGCCAGTTGAAGAATAGAAAAATAAAGGAAGAGTGTTGGACCGCTACCGTCAAGCAACCATTCGTTATGGAAGAAAGAGTTAATAGAGATGGCTATAAAAGAACAGCTTAGGCTAATGAGCAGTGCATTTTCCTTTCGGTGGATTTGCCGAAATGCCCTCCCTATAATGTTACCGACTTTTAAATAGAGCAAAAGCAACAACACCATGCCTAGCAATGGCCCCAGGTAGGTAATAAACATCAAATAGGCATTGTGGGAGGTAATTACCGATGTACCGCTTTTATATACAAAATTGTGCTGAACCACATCGTTCCAGTTTTTGCCATAAAACAAAAGGCCGAAGGGATAATCGGTTATTACCGCGATGTTCTCGCTCATTAAATCGCCACGCATTTCGTTGCGACCAGATTGGGTTTCGTTTTTATTGAAAATATTCTGTTGTTTTTTATCGGCAGAAAATTGACCGATGTAATTTTGTCCAACCAGAAATATGGCTAGCAATGCACAAAAAACAACAATTGATTTGGCTCTGTAGTAAAACACAATCAGCATCACGGCAACGAAACCAAATGCAATGAATACCGACCGTTGCATACCAAAAAAAATAAAGCTCAAAGCCAGTAACATTACCAAGAGGCTAAACAACCAATTTTTCTTAAACAGGATTACAGCGCTGAACAAAAATGCAGTTAACGCCGCCATCTGGTAGCCAAATGCAAATATGGTGGTCGCAATTCCGGAGGGGCCTTGCAAAACATCGTCGGCAACCAGCAAAGACCTTAGCCTTGCGATGCTATATTGATGATCGATAAACATCAATAGTCCCGAAAGCATCAACAGGCTATAAAAGATTGCTATGGCAATTGTTATTCTTTGGAAGCTGTTGGCAATAACGTAATTAAAGAAGACTGCAAAACAAAGCACTGTAATCAAAACGGCAAAGAACCCGGGTATATCGGCCTCTCCTATCAGCTTGTAAAGCACCGCTGCCATAAAGAATACCAGTAGCTGATAACCATATATAAATGGGGTACCCTTAATTTTATCAAACAACAACAAGGGCGCCAAAAAAATCAGTGGTGCTGGTACCTTGAATATGCCGGTTATAAAAATATTAAATGTTGTTACGTATATAAACAGCAGCAACAGCACGTAAAAAGCAGATTTTCTGATCATAACAAGATTAGTTTTTCCCATTCTTCGGCAATATGCTCTATGGAATTGGTTTGATTGATCAACTTGCCATTTGCAGCAAATTTCGACCTCAGGGTTGGGTTATGCAGCAAGTTCTCCATGGCATTGGCTAATCCGCTTGCATCTTCGAGCTGGACTAACAAACCGTTTACGCCATGTTTAATAATTTCGGCCGGTCCAAAATCACAATCGGTTGCCACTACCGGGCAACCTAGGCTCATGGCCTCTACCAATACATTCGGATAACCCTCTACCCTCGATGCCAGTACGAATATTTCTGCACGCACATAATAATCTTGAAGGTTCCTTTTAAAGCCGATAAACTTGACCTTTGATTTTAAGCCCAACTTGGCCACTTTTTTCTTTAACAGGTATTTACTTGGGCCAACACCAGATATTAGCAAATCGATATTTGGATCATTTAATAAATAGAAAGCATCTATCAGAAGGTCGAAGCCCTTATCATGGTCTAACCTGCCTACACTTAAAACAAAGGGCTTATGGTGCACGGTATTTTTTAAAGGCGCATTAAAAACATTGACAGGGTTATAGATAGAAACCAGATTGTTGAGGTGCTCAAACTGCGGAATTGACCGGAGTGAGCTCGACATTGACTTAGAAGGCAAAACCACATTTTTTGCTTTACTGTATATCTTGAAGGCAATCCATTTGGTCATCCCATTGAATTTGGCCAAGGTGTAATGTGGCGATGTTCTTTCAGAAACAATGAAAGGCTTATTGAGCAACCAGCAGCACAAGCCCGTCCACAGGTTTACAGAGGTCATAAAAGAAATGCTGCACAAGGGTTGCTCTTTGCTAATTACCCGCATTAATTTGGCAAAAGTTACCAACGCATAGTAAATTCGGCTGAACTTGTTCTCTTTGCTACCGCGGTTAACCAATGTTTTTACAATAATATTGGGTTCTACATTATATTTAACTTCTTCATGGTCTAAACAAATGAGTATTACCTTGTAGCCGTTCAGGCTAAAATAGTTGGCCAAATTGCTTAAGACCCGCTCTGCCCCACCGCCAGACCTGTCTCTTATACACATCTAAAAAGGGGGGGGGGGGGGGGGGGGGGGGGGGGGGGGGGGGGGGGGGGGGGGGGG
>NZ_JAELUC010000147.1 GCF_016429155.1 Pedobacter sp. ASV12
CCCCCCCCCCCCCCCCCCCCCCCCCCCCCCCCCCCCCCCCCCCCCCCCCCCCCCCCCCCCCCCCCCCCCCCCCCCCCCCCCCCCCCCCCCCCCCCCCCCCCCCCCCCCCCCCCCACCCACCTTTTTTTGTCGTGGTTCGTCGGCAGCGTCAGATGTGTATAAGAGACAGGTTATACACAAAACACGAATACACTATGACTAGCGAATTGATAGAAAAGGAAACAATTGATGTAGCCAAAATCGTACCTGCCCAAACTGCACTTTCTGAAGAATTGACCAACAGGCTAACGGCTGCACAACGGTTAGGCAACGAATTTAAGGCGAAAGCAACCATCGAATTCAATACGGTTGATGGACCCAAAAGAGTAAATACAACGGTATGGTCTGTTACCGAAAAATATATCCAGCTTAAAAACAATATCCACATTCCGATTAAATCGATAATCGATATCGACTTTTAAAGAAAAAGCCCGTTTCAGAAATGAAACGGGCTTTTTTGTCTGGTTAAATGATCTTATTGCTTTTTCATTTGAAGGGTTTCCCTAAAAATGGCCTGGATGTCTCTTTGCTTATCAATGTTGACGATCACTTCCTGTATGGTATTGGCTGCATCGATAAAGAATTGTTTGTTGATGTTCTGGTACTCGTCTGTGGCCTTATGGTAGTCTTTATGGTCTTCTACGCCAAAGTAGATAAACGGAATATTCTTGGCATTAAAAGCACCTTGATCGCTTTGGTTTGTCCAATCGTCGTGACCCAATTTAGGGTCGTCATGGCCCAGAAGTAATTTAAGGTTTGGATTGCTTGAAATCAAGAAGGGCTTAAGCTGCGGATACTTGAAAGTACCTGTGGCATAAAGTTCTTGCTTGTCGTTATGGCTGATCATATCCATATTGATGTTGAGCTTTATTTTTTCGAGTGCTACCGGCGGGTTAGCTACAAAAGCCTTTGCACCCTGAAGCCCCATTTCCTCACCATCGAAAACGGCAAAAATAAGTGTGTTGTTAGGTTTGTTTTTGGAAAAGTATTTGGCAAACTGCAAAAGTCCGGCAACTCCCGAGGCATTATCATCGGCACCGTTGTAGATTTCGTTTTTGATGACGCCTACATGGTCGTAATGAGCCGAAATTACAATTACGTTATCGGTTTTGCCCGGAATATAGGCAATCAGGTTTTTGCCTTGTATGGCTGTGCCTCCATTGCGGCCTTTGATTTCGAAAGCTTGTTCGTAGCTGCCTTGGCCAGGATAAGGCTTAAGCCCGATTTCCTTCAAACGGCCGGTTATATAGGTTCTGGCCATTTCGGCGCCCTTGGTTCCGGTTTTACGGCCTTCGTAGGCATCAGAAGAAAGCACTTCTACGTCTTTTAGCAGTTGCTTACTTGTTTTATCATTCCCTTGTTGCGTTTTAACTGAGCCACAGCTCATTAATAAGGCTAATGGAAGCAGGAATATCCTTTTCATTGATTTTGGTTTTGTTTGAAGCCTAAAGGTAAAGATATTGTGGGACAAAATATGCGTTTGAGTTTTGTAAAAACTTAATTTGGGGCATCGATGTTGTAAGATTAATCTTAATTTGGAGTATTAATTCAACATTAAAAACAGCATATGGAATATAGACGTTTAGGAAAATCGGGTTTGCAGGTAAGTGCGCTTTCTTTTGGAAGCTGGCTAACTTTTGGCAACCAGATCAGCGACAAAACCGCCGACGAACTGATGGGGATTGCCTATGATGCCGGTGTCAATTTTTTTGACAATGCAGAAGGCTATGCCGAAGGTAAATCGGAAATCGTGATGGGTAAAATCCTCAAATCACAAAAATGGGACCGCGAATCTTTTGTGGTATCGAGCAAGGTATTTTTTGGCGCCGAACACAAAGGTCCAAACCGGATGGGCCTGTCGCGCAAACACGTAATTGAAGCCTGCAACGCCGCCTTAAGCCGACTGCAGGTAGATTACCTCGATTTGTATTTCTGCCATAGGCCCGACAAACAAACGCCAATAGAAGAAACCGTGTGGGCTATGAATACGCTTTTGCAACAAGGCAAAATACTTTATTGGGGCACTTCAGAATGGAGCGCGTCAGAGATTATGGAAGCCATAAGCGTAGCTAAGCAATATCATTTGATAGGACCAACTATGGAGCAGCCTCAGTATAACTTGTTCGAGCGCCAAAAGCTTGAAAACGAATACCTTCACTTGTTTAAGGAGCATGGCTTGGGCACTACCATTTGGTCGCCATTGGCTTCTGGACTGCTCTCGGGCAAGTATTCGAGTGGCGATGTGAAAGACACGCGTCTAGCACTCAGTGGCCTGGAATGGCTAAAGGATAGGGTAATGGCCACCGAAAAACTGAAAAAGGTTGAAGCCCTTAAAAAACTTGCCGAGAAGATGAATCTTCCTGTGGCTAAATTGGCTTTGGCCTGGTGCCTTAAAAATCCAAATGTAAGTACCATGATCTTGGGTGCTTCTAAGCCTGCGCAATTGAAAGAGAATCTTACTGTGTTAGAGGTGGTGCCTCTTTTAACCGACAAGGTAATGGAGAACATCGAAAAAATTATGGGTACTAAGCCTGTATTGCCACCATTCTAGAGATACTTTCCAAGAATTACAAATAAGCTCTGGCCTAACTGTCAGGGCTTTTTTTGTCGATATTAACTAGGGTAAATTCAGGATGATTACAAAATAACCCGGCCCAAGCGCACAACTTGGGCCGAGTTCCAAATAAATTATCCGACAAGAGCGTCTGATTTAATTTAGATGAGGGGTAAAATGACTTAGCACTCAAAGTTGATTAAATCGGCCGGATTATTTAAATGTTTTATATAGAAGCGCATAAATCTTATACGAAAGCCTCATTTCTCGATATGAAACCTCATGCAAGATTTGTGTGCAAGATCCTATTCGGTTCAGATCTTGTACGGTCGCTATCTATTAAACTCGAAAATACCCAGGGTTGCAACAGTACTTTCCGGATCGTTTGAAGAAGGAACACTGTTAAACATGGCCGTGCAGGTTTGTTCATCGCTATAGCTGCACTTGTAGGTATTAGGTCCGAGTTCGCCTTCTTCAACCCGTTCAAGGTTGGCAATGGGCTCCCAGTCCCACGTAGTTGGAGAATGCATCACTTTTCCATAATAAGCTGATTTGGGTGCTTTAAAAGCGCTTTGCGTGAAAGCGAGTGCAAGTGCGGTCATGCACACCAATGCACTGATTTTGTAATTTTTCATCGTGTTTAAGTTTTTGATTGATAAATAAGCCGGGACTGAAGTTTCAACTATAAATGTTGTGTTTTTTCTTACCTCCTTTCTTTATAAGTATAATGGCCAAAACAGAGAGCATTAACCAGAAAAGGTTAAAGTAAAAGTGTTCGTTCCAGCTAGTGTTTTCGAGCAGGCCACCGCAAGAACAAGGTATGGTGCCGAATACTTTAGCTATTACCAATCCGATGTAGCCCGTAAACAGCAACATCAATAAAAAGGATAGGTAAAATCCGTACAGTCTGGTGCGGATAGCAAGCAGTAGAATCGCCGCCACCAGCTCAAAAATTGGCAGCAGAAAAAGAAGGGCAATTGCTAAAGCGTGTGGCAATGGCTGGTTAAACAACGACCACTTGAAGCTTTGGATATCAATCAGTTTTGTGGCCAATGTATAGCACCAAAGAAAGATAAAGGCCAAAGCTGCCAATTGGATGATTTGTTTTTCATAGGTAGATGAAATCCTCATTTTCAGATTGGTTAACACAGTACTGGTAGTTTATAGCTCACATCAAAGCTCAAAGAACCTTTCGCCACATTGTCTGACGAGAAGTAGGTTTTGTCAGAACCCCTGATTATTTTTTCGGCACCATATTCCTGGCCTTGGAAATCGGGGCTGTTAAAATAAATAGGCAAACGATTAATCAGCGCAAAACCGACTCGGCCTGCAGCGTAATTGATAAAGTCAGACCCCATCTGTTCTAAGTAACTGTTCTGGCTAGGGCTGAATTCAAACTTGCTTTTCATCCAATTCCTGAAGTCTGTGATCACTGCAGTTGCTTCCATGGCAAGCAGGTCTGTCTCTTATACACATCTAAAAAGGGGGGGGGGGGGGGGGGGGGGGGGGGGGGGGGGGGGGGGGGGGGGGGGGGGG
>NZ_JAELUC010000148.1 GCF_016429155.1 Pedobacter sp. ASV12
CCCCCCCCCCCCCCCCCCCCCCCCCCCCCCCCCCCCCCCCCCCCCCCCCCTTTTTAGATGTGTATAAGAGACAGGTTTGCCCCTAAAATCGAGCAATGATTTTGATGAGTCGCAAACAATGAGAATCTTTTTCCTGATCGCAGTTGCCATGTCAAATTAGTTTTAGGTTAAACTACAAAGCCATCTATCCAGATGGCTTTGTTTAAAAATTAGGTAACAAGAAGTGCTTATTTTGGTCCAGCCCCGTTCGATACGATGCTTGGCACACTGGCCGCATCATTCAAAAACGCCTTATAATCGTACTCAGGTACCCAAGTAGATAGGGCAGTTGTAATGTTGTTTGGTCCGCACTTATCGTAAATATTGGTATTTATGCCACTAAAATAACCTTCAGGATCGCTCGCTACTTTTGTGGTGAGCGGCTTGGTACAATTGGCAAAGTATTCGTTATCTGTACGCACAATGCCACCTGCCCTGGTGCCAATAGAATAACCAGAGTTATTCAAGTGGTAGTTATTGAACATGTGCACCCGACCATAATTCATAGAAGGTTCGCGTTCGGTTACATTGTACCAGAAGTTATGGTGCAGGGTAACGTGCAGTTTGCCTGCATCGGCCTCATGACCAACTATGCCACCACTAATCAGTACAGACAAATTGGTGTCATGAAACTTGTTCCAAGAAACCGTTACATAATCTGATTCCCTGGTAATGGTAATGTCTTTGCCCCAGTACTCCCAACCGTGGGTCCTGTCTGTAGAAAAATCACAATGGTCTATCCAAATGTGATGCGCCGATTCCTTGATCTGAATGGCGGCATAGGTTACATAGTTTTTGAAAGTGAGGTTTTGAAAAATGATGTTGCTTACCCCAAATACAAAAAATTCCAATCCTTCTAAAACCGCACCAGACTTGCCGATAATCGATTTGTTAGACTTTACATAAATCGGGTCCTCGCCAGCGCCTTTAATGGTTCCGCTAATGTAGATCGTTCTGGCTACATTATCGCTTAAGGCTGTTTTCAATGCCGCAAGCGTAGTAACCGTAACCTCGGCCCCTCCTTTTCCACCTGTGGTTGAACCATTGACCATGGCATACCCCATAATTCCCTCTGTTACATTCGGATTGGTTGAGGTAGGCGGAGATGTGGGTGTAGTTGGATCGGTAGTGGCTGTGCCCATTACATAGGTGTAGGTTCTGCCGTTGGTTCTCGGATCGGTATTATCTGATGCCGAGAACAGCAGCGTTGTTCCCCAGTGGCTGAACCTGCCTTTTCCCAAATTCCTGATGTCGTCGTGTACAGCATGTGCGGGTCCCAATTCTACACCGTTTTCGTACAGTTTTAAAATAGATTTTGTTGGCGTTGCCGAGTCGTCGCCATTGGCAATACTCTGCGAGATTTTGTAGGCATATCCTCCATCCGATCTGAAACCTTTTGTGCTTAAAGTTCCACTGCTTCCATTGCTTGAGGCAAGCGCTTCGGTAACATTCAGGTTAATGGCCGAATCGGCTGGCAAGGCTGCCGTACCCGTGTCGTTTTTCTTGCAACTACTGAAACTAATAATTGCTGAAAGTAATAAAGTTGATAAACTCAATTTTGTAATTGATCTTGTGTTTCTCTGCATAAGTTTTGCTTTTTAATTTTACACCTTAAACGCAAACGTAAAAGAATGTATATTGAAAACCATGCAGAGAATGAAGCGGTTAGCCCATTTGTTTGAAAAAAAAATATTTGAGTACAGCTTGCCTTCCAATTATTTGTGCTTTTTGGATTCGCTGTTTTTTGAAAAAATTTATAAAGTTTTGATTACCAGATAATTTACATTTTCATGACAAAACGGTGGTGACATGTATACTTTTTGGTGCCGGATGTACAAATGGTGTATAATAGTTGTTAAACCATTTTACAAAGTTGTATACACCGGTATCTACCGAAATTTTGGGCTGGTAATTCAATTTGTTTTGGAGGTCGTTTATGTTAGCCGAAGTAGAGGCCACGTCGCCGTCTTGCATAGGTACTAACACCTTGGTGGCCTTCACGCCAGTATGCAATTCTATTTCATTTATAAAATCGAGCAGACATACTGGTTCTCCCCTTCCTATATTGAAAATGGCATAGGGGGCGCTAGAGGTTGCGGGATCTGGATTTTTGGCATCCCAATCGGGGTTTGCCTTTGCCGGACAATCAACCACCCTTACAATTCCTTCTACAATATCGTCTATGTAGGTAAAATCGCGCATCATCTTTCCGTTGTTGAAAACTGCTATCGGCTTGCCTTCCAATATGCCTTTGGCAAATAAGTACAAAGCCATATCTGGTCTTCCCCAGGGTCCGTAAACGGTAAAAAACCTCAGCCCAGTGGTAGGCAAATCAAATAGCGAACTGTAAGCATGGGCCATGAGTTCGTTGCTTTTTTTGGAAGCGGCATACAAAGAAACCGGATGGTTTACACTATCGTGCGCATCAAAGGGCATGTTCTGGTTGAGGCCATATACGCTTGACGAACTTGCATAAATCAAATGCTTGATTTTGAAATTCCTGCAACACTCCAGCACATTTAAAAAGCCTTTGATATTGGTATCGATGTACACTTCTGGATTGGTTAAGCTATACCTAACCCCAGCCTGTGCAGCCAGGTTGCATACGGCATCGAACTTATAGGTGCTGAAACACGCATTTAAGCTCTTTTGGTCGCAAATGTCTAATTTGATAAAGGTATAATTTGGATAGACGGTACTTGTTGCCGACTGGCCATATCGTATAGCTTTGGCAGCGATTCCCGTCTCTTTTAACCTGTCATACTTTAGGCCAACATCATAGTAATCATTTATATTATCGATGCCCACTACGGTATCTCCTCTTTCCAACAAACGTTTGGCCAAATGGAAGCCAATAAAACCGGCTGTACCGGTAATTAAAATTTTCATATGAATAAGGTTTAAGAGTTATCTTGAATACCCAGTATTTAGTTTGTAGCATCAATAAAAAAGCTTGGGAGCTGTACGTATTGCTGCTTATGCTTGGGTAATTGCGGCTCAATTTTGTGCGGCAAGCTTGTTAAGGATGGTGTGGGTAAAAACCTGTGGACTTCTTTGCCTCAAATACGCAGTGCAAGGATTATAATTAGGCATTACCGATTTATTTAACATATTCTGCATGGCGGTGGCCAATGCTGCTACATTGTTTATTTCAACCTTTTCGATGTAGGGAATGGCATTAATGCCACCTGCACAGAGCGTAGAAACAACGGATTGGTTCAAAGCCATCATTTCTAATAAAACATTAGGGAAGCCTTCTTTTATAGAAGAAACCACGCAAAGCCTCGCCTGTTTAAAATAAGGGGCCGGGAACGCCACATGTCCTTTAAATACAATGTGTTCGGCTAGTTTATAGCTCATGGCCAATTGCTGCAGTGCCGATTTTTGCTTTCCTTCGCCCAAAATAAAAAGCCGAAGACCAGGATTTTGGCTATGGATCATTTCAAAAGCCTTAATCAATACATCAAAGCCTTTTTCGGCAATCAGCCTACCTGCGGCGCAAATAAAGCTGGTCTGTTTTTCTTCTTTGGTCAAGGGCCGTATGGCTTGCAGGCGCAGTTCTTTGATATCGACTGGGTTGGCCTGTACCCAAATTTTATTTTCGGCAATGAATTGATTGTGCTGCAGTAAATCGGCTTTCATCAATTCGGTTTGGCAAACCACCAGGTCTACTGCCGGATATCCGAGCCGATAAATGAGCTGATAAACAAGTTTTTTCAGTCCTGTATATCTGGTAAAAACGGAAGTACACTCGCGCGCAATAAGTTTCGATTTGATGAATCCTAGTTTCTTGAAAAATCCCAAAAAAGCATTGAGATAAGGATGCGAACTCATTATAATCTCCCCTCTTTTAAATTGCCTCATCAACGGTATCAGCTTTAATAATCCAAAGACGATAGTTGATTGAGAAAGGAACCTTTTAGAGAGCTGTGCAGGAACAGCCAGTGCAGGCCCCTGTCTCTTATACACATCTAAAAAAGGGGGGGGGGGGGGGGGGGGGGGGGGGGGGGGGGGGGGGGGGGG
>NZ_JAELUC010000149.1 GCF_016429155.1 Pedobacter sp. ASV12
CCCCCCCCCCCCCCCCCCCCCCCCCCCCCCCCCCCCCCCCCCCCCCCCCCCCCCCCCCCCCCCCCCCCCCCCCCCCCCCCCCCCCCCCCCCCCCCCCCCCCCCCCCCCCCCCCCCCCCCCCCTCCCCCCCCCCCCCCCCCCCCCCCCCCATGTCGTGGTTCGTCGGCAGCGTCAGATGTGTATAAGAGACAGTATGGATACCCCGTAGGCCCTGCTATATAATAAACATCGTTATTAGCATCATTTGAGCATCCGATTATCGTAGAATATTGCGCAGAACTACATAAGGTTGAAAATAAAAGCAATATTAAGAATATAAATTTCTTAAACCACCCATTTAAATATTCATTTTCCAATAGCATGTTGATTTTATTTACCTATGTAAATTCAACTCGCATGCCAGCTTAATTATCGGTAGTCGCTAAATATTGCACAAGCATATAGTACAACCTTTGTTTATTTTGAATTTTATAATCATCTTTATGCTTGATTAAATCTAGATTATACCATTGAAATATTTAGCTAACCTCTTCTTGTTTCTTCTCGCATTTACATGCTTGACTTCCTGTGCCGTGCGCAAGGAAAAAACGCTCTTCAACGCACCTTCGGATATCGTAACCGACACCATCAAACAGGTTTATGTGGTAAACGACCAAGGCCTTGGAGACCTCTATTACCGCATTAAGGTAAACGATCTTTTGGCGGTACGAAACGTACAGAACAAGGAATTTGGCGTAACAAATGCAACTTCTACCGTGACCACTGCAGGCGCAGTAAATGCATCGGGGAGCAACATCGTTTCTTATCAGGTAGACGTAGATGGCTCGGTAAACCTGCCTGCCATTGGCCGAGTAAATGTACTTGGGCTAACACGAAGGGAGGCAACGGCTAAGTTGCAACAGATTTATGCGGAGAAATTATTGGTCGACCCTATCATAGAGCTTACCGTTGTAAACGTTAAGGTGACGCTATTGGGCGAATTCAACAAACAAGGCAATTTTTTGCTCGAACGCGACAACACCACATTAATCGATATTTTGGGAGAAGCTGGCGGGATCTCTAAAAATGCCGACCCCAAAACATGCAAAATTATCCGTGGCAACAGGAGCAACCCTGAGGTTATTTACGTAAATCTGAACGACATCAACAGCTTGGGCAGTAAAAAACTGATTTTGCAGAACAACGACATTATTTTGATCCAACCTACAAAAAATGCCGCTTTGAGCGAAAAACTGCAAAGCTTTAACAACATTGTACAGCCGCTTCTTGTTGTAATTAACCTTGCTGTATTGATCTATACTTTTACCAGATAATGAACAACCCTGAAACTGCACCTAACCCGAAATCTGTAAGACAGGATATTGATTTCTACAAAATATTCAAGGTCTTTTTAAGCCGCTGGTACTGGATTGCTGGTTGCGTAGTCATTGCGCTGATCATTGCAAGAATCAATCTTTTATTTACGCCGCCCATTTACCAAACCAGCGGCTCGTTAAAACTGCAGGAAAGCAATCCGACCATCAATACCATGGCCAATGCGCCTTCTACACAGGTTTACAACTATACCGACAAAATACAGGCTGAAGGCTTTGTTATCCGTAGCAACGACGTGATTATGAATGCCATTTCCAATATCGATTATAAGATTTCCTATTACCTAAAGGGAAGGATAAGAACCAGCGAGCTCTATCCTCAAAAACCCTTCAAGATAGAAATTCTGCAACAGGATTCTGTAAATTTCGATCGGTCTAAATACTATGTGGAAGCCATCAACGCCAGTACTTTTGCGTTATCGTTGGGTGAAAAAGGCGCTAAAAACACCATCCGCTATGGCGAACCCATCAAAATGGGCAACATGGTTTTTAAGATTACGAGCCCTATCCCACCAGGCTCTTATAGCTTCAAGTTCAACACCAAGGAAGATTTTGTTGGCCGTGCAAGCGGCATCAGCACCGGCGAGGCAGCTCGTTTTACCAACATCATGTACATCAGCCTAACTGATGCAAACCCCGTTTTTGCAGCCGACATGCTCAATGCCATCATGAAAGAATATGTGGCTTATGACGCCGCCCAAAAAAGAAGATCGGCAAGTCAGACCATTGAGTTCATCAACAACCAACTGAAACTGGTAAACCGTAAAGCCGATACTGCAGGCAACAAACTGACCGATTACAAGGTAAAAAACAAGATCATCGATCTGGGCAGCAGCACACAGATGGATATCGGCAAATTGAGCGACTTTGAAAAGCAAAAATCCATCATCAGTATTGAAATGGTAGGCATTAAGCAGCTTGAAAACCAGATCAACAACAGCCGGGGCAAGATAGACATCAACATGGATTTGGAAGGCAACGTTGGCACCTTGTTGGGCGGGCTCATCAGCCAGCTTAATACTTTTATTTTAAGCAGAGAAACCAAACTTACCCAATTCAGGCCCAATTCTCAACCGATACAGGAATTGGACGAGCAGATTGCTACCCTTAAAGCCTCGATCAGGAGCAATATCAATTCGCTAAAGGAACGCAACCTCAAAACCTTAAGGTATCTCGATTCGCAGATTGGACAAGCCAACCAGAATATCAGCAAAATACCCAGCAAGGAAAGAGACTTTGTACAGTTCCAAACCAATTTCGACGTCAACAACAAGGTACTCACCTACCTTTCAGAAAAGAAACTGGAATCGGAAATGAATGCGGCCGCTATTGTTCCCGGTGCGGCCATTGTAAACCTGGCCTATCCTTCTTATGCGGCAATTTCGCCACAACCACAACGCCTCTACTCCTTTGCGGCCATGCTGGGGCTTGCCTGTGGTTTCGGGCTTATTTTGTTGGTGCGCTTCCTCAACCCTTACATCTACGACAAGGAAACGGTAGAAGCCTTAACCAACACCCCAATCATCGGCGTAATCAGGAAATTCCCAGAATACATTGACAAGGACAACAGACAGGCCCTTTCGTTATCAAAGCCGAAATCGGTATTTGCCGAATCGGTACGCTCGGTTAGAACCAACCTCAGCTTTTTGGCTAGCCATAAAAAGAGCAAAACCATCTGTATCACCTCAGAAATCTCTGGCGAGGGAAAATCGTTTGTGACGGTAAACTTGGCCGGAACGCTGGCGCTTATCGACAAAAAAATCATATTGATTGCGGCAGACTTGCGCAGATCTAAGCTCCACAAGGTATTTGGCAGCAACAATAAGGTGGGATTGAGCTCTTATTTATCAGGTCAAAAAACGCTGGAAGAAGTTCTCATCCACGACGATGTACACAATATCGATTTTATTCCTTCGGGCCCAGTGCCGCCCAACCCTTCAGAACTGCTGCATACCGATGCCATGAAAAAGCTGCTCGAAATCCTAGCGCCACAGTACGATTATGTACTGGTAGATACAGCTCCGGTTGGTTTGGTTTCCGATGCCATTCCGCTCATCAGGCAGTCTGACGTGAATCTGTTTGTAATCCGCTCGGGCAAATCGCAATACAGGGCCGCAGCCATTCCAGAAAGGCTATCGAGAGAATATGGATTGAGCAATATGGCGATTGTACTGAATGCCTTTGGCGACGATGCGCTCCACTCCAACTATTACACGACCGATTATGCCAGAGGGGGTGGCAACAGTACCTATTACTACTCTGATTATTCTGGCTATGCAGGCTCCGGCTATTATGAAGATCCTAAAAAATGGTGGCAGTTTTGGAAAAAGAAAGACGAATAACCGCTTACCGCCTATCTTAACACGTGTATGATAGACCTGTCTCTTATACACATCTAAAAAGGGGGGGGGGGGGGGGGGGGGGGGGGGGGGGGGGGGGGGGGGGGGGGGGG
>NZ_JAELUC010000014.1 GCF_016429155.1 Pedobacter sp. ASV12
CCCCCCCCCCCCCCCCCCCCCCCCCCCCCCCCCCCCCCCCCCCCCCCCCCCCCCCCCCCCTCCACCCCCCCCCCCCCCCCCACCACCACCCATGTCGTGGTTCGTCGGCAGCGTCAGATGTGTATAAGAGACAGTCGATGTTGTGCGTATTGATTGCTTGGGCAATGCGTTTGCGACTAAACTTGAGCTGTGCGTAATAGGTAATGGTATTGTAACAGGTAAGCCTTGTTTCGGTTGTGCCAAATTCTGCCTTCAATATCCGATGGAGGGCTTCGTCAACGTAATTAAGCCTCAATAGCAGACTTAAGCAAAAGGCAACTATTTTGGGACTGTACACCAATTGGTGAAAAATCCTGTTCACCATAAAATTGGTCCCGCCAAGCATCAACAGCCTATTGGGCTCTATGCCATCAGGTGCTATCAGATAGGCAGCCGAAATCCGATGTGGCAGGTTGTCGATTAAACAAAGGGCCATCCTAGTACCGAGGCTATAAGATAACAAAGCTACTTTTTCAGTCTGGGGAAATTCGGAATCAATAAACTGATCGATATGGGAGGCAAATTCCTTGGCATTCACCCCTTTTCGGATTTGATGAACCGAATTATCGTTAAGGCACGTTTGACCATGAAAAAACAGATCGAAACTAATGATGCGATATTTTTGGCCGAAAGCTTCTTCAAGCACCTTAAATTGGGTACCACGCATGCCAAAACCATGAAAGGCCAGCAAGACTTCCTGACCGTTTCCATACTCGTGGTAATACAGACGGCTTGATCCGGTGTTAAAAAAAGGCATATTTTAGTTCAGTTTCTCGGTAAGCAGGCGCATTTCGATATTTGGCGAGTGCTTTTCGTACAAAACCGCATATACTGCCCTGGCAATAGGCATGTCTACCTTGTATTTTTTGTTGATGTGGTGCATGCAACTCGATGCATAATAGCCCTCGGCCACCATATTCATTTCGAGTTGGGCCGATTTTACGGTATAGCCCTTGCCAATCATGTTGCCAAAAGTACGGTTGCGGCTAAACTGCGAGTAGGCCGTTACCAATAAATCGCCCAGATAGGCCGATTCTTTGATATCGCGGTCAATGGGATGCACGGCATCTACAAAATCCTTGATTTCTCGAATGGCATTGGAGATGAGCACGGCCTGAAAATTATCGCCATAACCTACGCCATGGCAAATGCCGCTGGCCACCGCATAAATATTCTTCAAAACCGCCGCATATTCTGTTCCGAAAATATCGTCAGATACATTGGTTTTGATATACCTGGTACCCAACAGCTTGGCAAAATAATCGGCTTGTGCCACATCGGTGCTGGCAATGGTCAAGTACGATAGCTTTTCGAGCGCCACCTCTTCGGCATGGCAAGGCCCACTGATCACTAAAATATCGTTTAACGGCACTTCGAACTTCTGGTGCATAAATTCGCCGATGATGAGGTTTTCATCGGGCACAATTCCCTTGATGGCCGATACGATTTTCTTGCCTTTCAAATCGGCCGGACTTACGCCTTTTAGGCTTTCCTTTAAAAAAGCTGCAGGCACATTGAGCACCAGGTAGTCTGCCTGTTTGATAATGGCATGGATATCGGCCGAAATATTGTTGGCAGGCACCTTGATCTCGACAGAACTGAGGTAGTTGGGGTTATGTTTAAACGCCTTGATATGGGCGATGGCTTCTTCATTGCGCATCCACCAGAAAATTTCCTTTTCCGAGAAGTTATCAGACAGCATCTTAATGATAGCTGTTGCCCAGCTTCCGCCACCAATCATTGCAATTTTAGGTATCATAAGCGATTAAAAGTTATCTAACGAACTTAAGCAAAACTGTGCTAAAGACAAAAGGTTTAAAGTAAATGCCTCATGCACTTACTTTAAACCTTATCTTTTTCAAAAATACCTAATTATTGCGAGTTTGGGAACTTACTTTTTCCCGTCGGCGCTAAATAGCTTATCCTTAGTGGTTTTCTCTACCTTCAATCCGTCAGACAACTTGTTTTGAATGGCCGAGTAAGGACCTGAAACAATTTCCTGGTTGGCTTTAAGGCCCGATTTGACGATGATATACTGATCGTTTTGGATGCCCGTTGTCACCTCGGTCTTTTTAACCGTGCTGGTTTTGCTATCAAAAAGGTATACATATTGTTTTACCTTTTTATCGTTGAGCTTGGCTTTTTGCTTATCTGCGTTCTGGTCGTTGCCACTGGTCATCGGATCTGCCGATTTATCTTTATCGGCAGTAAATACCGCTTGGATTGGAACGGCCAAACCGGTTACCGATTCGCTTTCGATATCAACCGTAGCCGAAAGTCCTGGTCTGAATGGCGAAGGCAAATCTTTGGCACCGCCTTTTACTTGGCTGTACGAATCGGGCAGCAAACGCACTTTAACAGAAAAGTTGGTCACCTGGTCTACCGATGAAGAAGTTGCGGTACCTACACTGGTTGACGAACTGGCAATTTCTGTTACCACACCTTTGAATTTCTTGTCGGCAAAGGCATCAACCTCAACTATGGCGCTATCGCCTACATTTACGCGGTTGATGTCGTTTTCGTTCACATCAACGTTAACTTCCATGGTATTGAGGTTAGATATACGCATGATTTCGGTACCAGCATTTTGAGATGTACCCAAAATACGGTCGCCCAACTCGATAGAAAGTTTAGAAACTACCCCGTCAACCGGTGAGTAAATTGTTGTTTTGGCTAAATTGGCTCCCGCCTCTTTGACGTTTGCACCTGATTGCTCTAAATCAAATTTAGCACCAGTAACAGCCTCTCTTGCACTTGCCAACAAAGCTTTGGCGGACAGATAAGAAGCTTTGGCTGCATCGAATTCTGATGCTGAGATTACTTTTTTATTGTACAGTTCTACGTTTCGCTTGTAAGTGGCTTCAATATTTGCAAAATTGGCTTCGCTTTGTGCTAAGGACTGTTGTGCCGAAGCTACCCTAGCCTTTTGAGAACTGTAAGAAGCTACTGCTCTTTCATAGCCCGATTGCAATACGTCTGGCCTTACTTTACAAAGCAACTGGCCTTTTTTAACGACGTCGCCTTCTTTTACCAAAAGTTCGGTTACCTCTCCAGAAACTTCAGAGCTCAATTTAACTTCTACTTCGGGCTGTATTTTGCCACTAGCGGTTACGGTTTCAACAACTTTTTTGTCGCCTGCTTTCTCTACGGTTACCTTTTCGATTTGTTTTCCACCAATAAGGCCGGTCATTTTTGCTACTGCAATGAGTACAATTAATATACCGACGCCAATTAAAATGTGCTTAAGTTTCATAATTATGGATAAGTAATGTTTGTTTTCGGGTTAAAATATAATCTGTTTGCCCAAATAATAGTCGATCACCTTCGACCTGAACAACAAGTCGTATTTAGCCTGGATCATATCTATTTCGGCTTTGTTTTTATTGGTTAAAGCGGTGCTGTAGTCAAGCGAGTTCACCAAACCTACATTGTAGCGTTGCTCAATGACATAATAGGCATCTTTTTGGGCCTGGAAAGCATTGGTCGTCGATTCGTAACGGCTTTGCGCAGCTTTTAAATCGGCAACCGCCTGATAAATTACCTTATTGAGGTTATTTTTAGTCAATTGTTCCTGCGTTTCGGTCTGCATCAGGTTGATACGGGCCCTTTTTACGCTGTATTTGGCTTGCAGGCCATTAAAGATGGGAATAGACAGGTTTAAGCCTACGCCTTTAGAAATGTTGTTTTTCAGCTGTTCTTTAAAAGTATCGTTTGGCAAGGTCGAGTTGTAGTTGTAGAAATAGCTTGTGCCGTAACTGCCACTGAGTGATAAACGCGGATATAAATTGCCTTTGGCTACATCGACGCCGATTTTGGCAGCCGCTGTTCTTTGCTGACCTAATTTAACATCAGGAAAGTTATTCAATGCTTTTTGGTAAATGCCTTCCGCATCGAAATCGGTACCTGGCTGGGTAAAGCTTTCGATGGCAGGTGCCTGTACATCATATTTGGTTGATGAAGGAATATCCATCAGCTGTGCCAAGGTCAGGTACGAAATAGACAAGGTATTGAGTGCACTGGTTACATTCAGCTCTGCCGTTGCCACCTGCGATTTGGCTTGCGACAAATCGGCTAGGGTTTTGTTGCCTACATCCAACAATTGCTGTTGCTGGTTAAGCTGTTGCTTGGCAACCGTGAGTTGGTCTTCGGCAGTTTTTAGGAAATCTTTATTATACAAAATCTGCAGGTAGGCTGTAATAACCTGCAAAATCAAATCGTTCTTTATTTTTTCGGTATTGGTTTTATCGGCATCCAGCAACAATTTGTTCTGTTTGATTTGGTTCAGCTTAGCAAAACCGCTAAACAGGTCTACGCCAGTGCTTACACTTGCGCCCAAGTTGTAGTTTTGGGTATTCAGGTACAAACCCGATGCCACCTGGTTACGTCCCCAACCCATGTTTTGATTAACGCCAGCATTTAAAGTTGGATATAATGCCAATTTAGATTGCTTTAAAGTTACGTCGGATAAGCTCTCTGTAAATTGCGACTGTTTAACCTGAAGGTTGTTCTTTAGGGTATTTTCTACCGCCTGCTTAATCGTAATCACTTCTTGAGAAGCGGCTTTTTGGCCCAGTCCAAGCATAGCGGCGAAGGAGAAAATAAAAGTAAGCTTTGCTAAAGAGCTGTAATTGGCAACTTGTTTCATAAAAATTTGTTTCACAATAATAAATAAACAATTAATCGAATTTTGTAAATTTTTAAGTACAGCCTAAATGTTTACTTTTGGACATGTACCTGGTTAAATCTCCACTCCTACTCAAATGGTATTACCCATCTTTAACATGGAACAAGTCCCGCTCGGAAAAAACTGTTTATTTAACCTTTGACGACGGACCCATACCCAATGTTACAGACTTTGTATTAAATACTTTAAAAAGCTACGGCATAAAGGCCACTTTCTTTTGTATTGGCGACAATATTATAAAGCATCCCGCTATTTTTGAGCGTCTTAAAAACGAAGGCCACGCCATAGGAAACCATACCTTTAACCATTTAAAAGGTTGGGAAACCGACGACAAAACCTACATTGACAATTGGCTGCAGTGCCAGCAACTTACCCAGACCTATCTTTTCAGGCCGCCTTACGGCAGGATCAAAAAGAGCCAGATCGGCAAGATACAAGCTTTGGCTAAGAGTTCCCGGTTTACAGTTTCTGGTTCGCAGTCTTCAGCTGGAGAATCTCAAACCACCAGCCGCCAATTGCAAATTGTAATGTGGGATGTGCTGAGTGGCGATTTCGATGTTACGCTAAGCCCCGACAAATGCTATCAAAATGTAATCCGCCATACAAAAAACGGGGCCATCATTGTTTTTCACGACAGTTTAAAAGCCTTTGACCGTTTACAATACGCTTTACCCAAAACCATCCAGTATTTGAGCGATAAAGGTTACCAATTTGGTACGCTATGAAGCATACAGCCCAGAGCCAAGTTTATGCCAAAGCAAAAACACGTGCTCAACAAACTGAATTACAATAGATTAACCCATAAACACTTTAATCTACTGTTCATAAATGCACAAAAACGTTCGATAATGGACAGTAACTCTATTGAGAACCGCACCATTCGTCATTGACTTTGGAGAAATACGCCAGTAAGGCGCATCAGGCATCGAGATGGCAGTGGCCCAGCCTTCGATTTTCCACCTTCAGCCCTACACCTTCAGCTCCTACATTATTTAGAACATTTCCAAATAATATTAGGAGATACAGATGATATCTTTAAGCCTATTTTTTTTGTAAATTCGCTACCAATTAGACGAATAGATTACCTTTTAACACCAATTATCAATGGCTTTTGATATAGAAATGATTAAAAAGGTGTATGCAAACTTTGGCAGTCGTGTAGAAGCGGCCCGTAAAGTAGTTGGCAGGCCTTTAACACTTTCAGAAAAAATATTATACGCACACCTTTGGGACGGCAATGCCAATACGGCATTTGTTCGCGGTACCGATTATGTAGACTTTGCTCCAGACAGGGTAGCGATGCAGGATGCGACGGCGCAAATGGCGCTTTTGCAGTTTATGCAAGCCGGCAGACCAAAAGTTGCCGTGCCTTCTACGGTACACTGCGACCACTTGATTACCGCAAAATCGGGTGCCGAGATCGATTTGCCTCACGCAAAAACTGAAAGTGCCGAAGTTTTCGATTTCTTGTCATCAGTATCTAACAAATACGGCATTGGTTTCTGGAAACCAGGTGCTGGGATCATCCACCAAGTGGTTTTAGAAAACTACGCCTTCCCGGGCGGTATGATGATCGGTACCGATAGCCATACGGTAAACGCCGGTGGTTTGGGCATGGTGGCCATTGGTGTTGGCGGTGCCGATGCCTGCGATGTGATGGCCGGATTGCCTTGGGAGCTTAAATTCCCTAAATTGATCGGTGTAAAACTAACCGGCAAATTAAGTGGCTGGACTTCGGCCAAAGATGTGATTTTAAAAGTAGCGGGTATCTTAACCGTAAAAGGTGGTACCGGAGCTATTGTTGAATATTTTGGCGACGGCGCAGAAAACCTGAGCTGTACCGGCAAAGGCACCATTTGTAACATGGGTGCCGAAATTGGCGCTACCACCTCTACCTTTGGCTACGATGCCAGCATGGAGCGTTATTTACGCGCAACCAACCGTGCAGAAGTGGCCGATTTGGCCAATGGCATTGCCTCTTACTTAACCGGCGACCCAGAAGTTTACGCCGATCCGGAGAAATACTTTGATCAATTGATCGAAATCAACCTATCTGAATTGGAGCCTTATTTGAACGGTCCCTTTACACCAGATTTGGCTACCCCTATTTCGCAGATGAAAGAAGTGGCCGCCGCCAATGGCTGGCCAACCAAGGTTGAGTGGGGCTTGATCGGTTCTTGCACCAACTCTTCGTACGAAGATTTGTCGCGCGCAGCTTCTATTGCCCAACAGGCAATTGACAAGGGCTTGGCCAAAAAAGCTGAATTTGGGATCAATCCAGGTTCTGAACAAGTACGCTACACTGCTAACCGCGATGGCTTATTGGCTACTTTCGAGAATCTTGACGCCACCATTTTCACCAACGCCTGTGGCCCGTGCATCGGGATGTGGGATCGTGTAGGTGCCGAAAAACAAGAAAAAAACACCATTGTACACTCGTTTAACAGAAACTTTGCTAAACGTGCCGATGGCAACCCGAATACTTTTGCTTTTGTAACCTCGCCAGAAATCGTAGCCGCTTTGGCTATTGCCGGCGACTTGGGCTTCAACCCATTAACCGATACCCTCACCAACGATAAAGGCGAACAAGTAAAACTAGATGAACCTACCGGTTGGGAATTGCCAACCAAAGGCTTCGCAGTTGATGATGCCGGTTATCAGGCGCCTGCCGAAGATGGTTCCAGCGTTCAGGTTTTGGTTTCGCCAACTTCGCACCGTTTGCAATTGTTAGATCCTTTTGCGGCTTGGGAAGGTACCGACCTGAAAGGCCTGAAATTGCTGATCAAAGCCAAAGGCAAATGTACAACCGACCATATTTCCATGGCTGGTCCGTGGTTGAAATTTAGAGGCCACTTAGACAACATTTCGAACAATATGTTGATCGGTGCGGTAAACTATTTTAACGACAAGACAGACAGCGTTAAAAACGAATTGACCGGCGAATATGGTCCGGTACCAGCTACCCAACGTGCTTACAAAGCTGCGGGTTTAGGCTCGGTAGTGGTGGGCGATGAAAACTATGGCGAAGGTTCGTCACGTGAGCACGCGGCCATGGAGCCACGCCACTTGGGTGTTCGTGCCGTATTGGTAAAATCTTTTGCCCGTATACACGAAACCAATTTGAAAAAACAAGGTATGTTGGCTTTAACCTTCGCCAATAAAGAAGATTACGATAAAATTAAAGAAGACGATACCTTAGATATTATTGGCTTGACTACGTTTGCGCCTAATGTTCCTTTACAAATGGTATTGCACCATGCAGATGGCACACAAGAAACCATTACGGTTAACCACAGCTATAATGCCCAACAAATTGATTGGTTTAAAGCTGGTGGCGCCTTGAACATTATCCGTAGAGAAGCGGCCGCTAAAGCGGCGCAAGCCTGATACTAAAGGTTGAAGGCGGAAGGTTAAGGTCATAAGCTTGAAAACCTCCGTCTGGATAGCTGATATTCATAAAAAATCCCGTTTCGAAATCGAAACGGGATTTTTTTATAGGATGTTTGTATTGTATCCATTTACCATGGACTAGCCATTACTCTTCTTCTGTTAATGTATCGGTATTGTTCAAAAATTCGGTTATGGCTTGTACTTCGTTTTCAAATACGTGCAATTGAATACCACTGATTGAAGTGTCAAATACAGGATAAACCAAAGCTGCGTTTTCGCCGGTAAGGAAACAGTTAAATCCGGCATCCTTTAATTTAGCGGCTACAATGTTGGCCTCCATTGGGCTTTCGAAAGTTTTATAAACTACAATTTTATCGTCCATACTACAAAGTTAATAAACTAACTTCGCTTTGCCGTCAACACAGGCCACACTTTTGGGCAAAACAATCATGGGGCACATTGGCCCTTTATTCCATTTCACATCAAAAGCTTCTTTTTTTCTCACATAACCGGCGATCTTTTTAATTAATTCCTGTACATCCACCTTCTTATCGTAGGCGATATATCCAATCGGTCCATTACAAGAACTTGATGTCATTGCTAAAATGCCCCATTCGGTGTTGCCATCGCAATCCCTTTGGCCCGAAAATTTTTCGACTTCTATTTTTAGCCTGTCCAAATCGGCTTCGTCATTGCTCCTTGATCCCTGAAAATCTTTTTCTTCGCAACTTGCCAAAGCAAGCAAAAACATCAAAAAGGCTCCAAGATAGAAGTTTTTTAACAAAGGATATTTCATAATTACACCATTAAAAACATAAACCTCAAGTTATGTAAAGTAATTCAGATTGCCGTTATCGGCTAATATATTTTAATTGTTGTAAATCAGCTTCGCTTTGCCCTCAATGCAGGCTACCATCAGACGTTACATGCCATTTCACATTAAAGGCTTTTGCTTTTGGTTTATAGAGCGCTACTTTTTTAGGGAACAGTTCTATATCTAATTTCCTTGTTGAAGGCAATGTATTCTGCCGGACCGCCACAAGCCTTTTCGCAATAGCCGTAATGCCCACTCTGTAGCAGCATCGCAATTGCTTTGCCCCGACAGTTTTTCGATTTCTATCGATAACCCAATGGACATGATGAAAACTGTTTAATTCTTAACCACCACTTTAACTTCAGTAGTATCTTTTGGCAAGGTTGGCACCTGGTAATTACCTGAATCAATCTTTACCTTGGGAAATGTTTTTTTGAGGCTGTTCCAATCGGTTCGCTGTACCTGTGTTTGGTAAAGATAGATATACTGTAGTTTTTTAAGTCCGCTGAGTTGTGCCACGCCTTTTGCCGTTACTTTTGTACCTACCAGACTCAAAGATTGTAGCTGATCTAACGATTTTAGATTGGCCAAACCAGCGTCGGTAATTTTGCTATTGTTCAGACTTAATCGGCTAATGTTTTTGCAATCTTTCAAACCTTTTAAAGTGGCATCGTTGGCTAAAGGATGATCAAGCTTTACCCAGATCAGTTGCTTTTTAATGGCCTTGATCTTGTCCATTACCGTATCGGCCAGCGAAACCGCATTGATAAAATTGGCGCTTAAATAATTACTGTTTTGGGCTACCGGAACAACCATTATACCGGCATTTTTCAAAGTTTTCAGTGCTCTCTCCTCTGCAGCACCTACTTCTTTCTCCGGAATAAGGCTCAGTTTATTTTCGGAAGTGGTTGCAGTCCCTTTTTGGAGGGCGAGCAAAATTGGTTTGATGTTTTCGGGTTGGCTCAACTCTTTAACTTTCTTGTTAAACGGGGCTCCATTATTGATCCACCATTTTAAAAGCTCTATTTCATTGGCTGTTAATTGCGGTTTTTCTTTAGGCGCCATGTGGTCTTCATTGCTGATAGGCAACAGTAGGCGTTTGATCAATTCACTTTCATCGGCTTTGCCCGGTACAACTGTATGACCACCTTCTCCTCCTTTTAAAATAAACTCTTGTGCATCGAGCCTTAACTTGCCTTTTTGTTTTTCGCTGCCATGGCAGCTGTAGCATCTATTTTTAAGCAAGGGCTGAACGGCGGCTTCGTAAATCAATGCTTCTTGGATATTTGGAATCGGCGGAATGGCGGCCGTGTTTTTTGATCCGCCTTCTTTTAACGGAGCCGATAAGTAATCGGAACCGTGGGTTAATGAGCCTCCCAAGTGCCCGGTAATAGAAATCAACACGATAAGCGCCAAAGCCGTAATGCCCGAAATCTTGTTGGATTTGGCATATTTGTGAACGAGCAGCAACAGCAGCGAAATCACCGCCGTAGCGATACCCATCCATTGATGATTGCCAACCAATTTGCCATCATAATCGCCACTTTGGGCCAACAAATAACCGGTGATGCAAGAAAACACTGCACCTAGCATGCCCAAAAACAACGTAATGCCGATGGCAGGCTTTAACGTTTCGAATTTCGGACTTAGGCTCAGCAACAGGAAAAGACACGCGATTAATAAAATTCCGATGGGCAAATGCACCAATACGGGGTGAAAACGACCTAATAATTCGAGCATGCTACTGGTATCTTTTCCTTAACAAATTCATCATGTACACATTAATAGCCCATTGATCGGCCAAGGGTTGGCGGGTATAGGGCAAGGCGGGCATGTAATCTACAGGTCCAAATTCGGTAAGAATGGTCATGCGTTCGCCTTGTCGCTTTTTACGTTCGATGATTTTGTCCCACCAAGCCAGGTGTGCCTTCACCACGTTCTCCCATTCGGGTGCCCTCGGATCGTTTACCTGGGGGCCTTCGGCATGGCCAATTCTCGAATGGATGTGTTCGGCACGCGACAACAGGAAATCTACCGTTTCTTTCTGGTCGGCCAGCAAGCTCTCGTGCACATTGCACCAATGCGAAATATCGAGTGTTAAACGCAAATCGGGGTTTCTTTCGGCAAAATCCTTGCTGATGTGGGCCGCAAATAGCATACGGCTCCGGTGTGTTTCGTGATAAATGGGAATACCCGTGGCTTTTGTTTTGGCCGTGGTATAATCGATAAATTGTTTGTTCTGCTCGTAGGTGAAATAATCCCTGCCCGAGTGGCAATTGACATACACCGGCTGCTGATAGGGATTGGCACAAATGGCATCTAAGTTTTTCTTGAAAAGCGCCAAATGCTCAGTTAAATTGGCTTGATAGCCCGCACAGAGGAAACCTATTTGCAACTTATGCTTTTTTACGGCATCAAACAATGCTTTTTGATCATCGGCTTTATCTGGCCACCAGACTTCTATACCTTCGTAGCCTTCTTTTTTAGCCGCAGCGCAAAATTCGTCCCGACTACCGGCAAAACCCCAATCGGTTTGCATAAACAGCAATTCATAGCCAGCTTTGGCCTCGATGCGAGGCATTTCACGGGCAGCTAGTTCGGCCAGCGGATTTAACAGGCTTACGGCCGTTAATGCGGTGGTATGCTTTAAAAAGTTTCTTCTGGTTTGCGCCATGTTTGGATGTTAAAATGATTGAATAGGTAAGTGAAAGAATAATTTTTGGGTTAAGCAATAATTTCATTGATTACTTTGCCGCTCACATCGGTAAGCCTAAATGGCCTGCCCTGAAACGGATAGGTAAATTCTTCGTGGTTAAATCCAAGTTGGTTTAAGATGGTGGCCTGTACATCGAAGGCATCAACTTTGCCGCTGATGGCACTATAACCTATTTCGTCGGTTTCGCCATGGGTAAAGCCTTTTTTGATGCCTCCGCCTGCCATCCAAATGGTAAAAGCTTCGGTATGGTGGTCTCTCCCTTTGAATGGGTTCTGTACGCCATTGCGGTTTTCCATCATCGGTGTACGGCCAAATTCGCCGCCCCATACCACTAGGGTTTCTTCCAACAGGCCCCTTTGCTTCAAATCGAGCAGCAAGGCGGTAATAGGCTTATCAATGCTCCTGCATTTATTTTTTAGGCCGATATTGAGCGAATTGGTCGGATTATCGCCATGGGCATCCCAACCCCAATCGAACAGCTGAATGTAGCGCACGCCTTTTTCTACCAGTTTGCGCGCCAGCAACACATTATTGGCAAAGCAGGCCTTACCCGGTTGCGTGCCGTACATTTCGTGGATGTAGGCTGGCTCGTCGTTAATGTTCATGACTTCCGGAGCGGCAATTTGCATGCGGTAAGCCATTTCATATTGTGCAATGCGCGATAGGATTTCCGGGTCGTTGTACTCTTGGTATTGCTGTTCGTTGGCCTTGTTAATGGCTTCGATAGAGGCTTTTCTCAAATCGCGGTTCATTCCGTCGGGATCTTTGATAAACAACACCGGATCGCCTTCGCTTCTACACTGTACGCCTTGGTAAACAGACGGCAAAAACCCGCTGCCCCAAACACTCTTACCTGCATCAGGAAAACTGCCGCCGCTGGTCAGCACCACATAACCCGGCAAATTCTGATTTTCGGTTCCCAAACCGTAAGTTACCCAGCTGCCAATGCTTGGCCTGCCCAAACGTGGACTGCCCGTGTGCACCAGCAACTGAGCCGGCGCATGGTTAAACTGGTCTGTTTTAACGGCTTTTAAGAAACTAACCTCATCGGCCATGGTCGCAAAATGGGGCAGGTTTTCGCTAATGGTTGCGCCACTTTGGCCATGTTGGGCAAATTGTGCCTGTGGCCCCAGCATTTTGGGCACACCGGTAATAAAAGCAAATTTCTTTCCGGCCAATAGCGAAGGCGGACAATCCTGGCCATCCATTTTCATCAGTTCGGGCTTGTAATCGAATAATTCCAATTGTGAAGGCGCACCAGCCATGTGCAGGTAGATTACGCTTCTGGCCTTGCCCACAAAAGGCGGCGACTTGGGCAATAGCGGATGGGCTGGATCATAGCTGATTTGGGTTTGTGGCTTGCTAAACAGGCCACCGCAACTTCCCAATAAGGAACCCATGGCCAATGCACCTAGTCCAAAGGCGCTTTCCTTTAAAAAATGTCTTCGGCTTAAGCCGCTCAACATAGCTTCTTGGGCTTCTTTAACCAATCTATGGGCATTCAGTTCGTCTCTGGTCATGTTTCTTTAGTTTTTGGTTACCACTTCGTCTAAATTGAGCATGGCATTGGCCACCAATACCAGGGCGGCGGATTCGGGTTTCGCGGCTTGTTGTTTATCGCCGATTAATGCCGAAGCCGCCTTCGTATCTTTTTTAAAGGTTGCCAACGCCTTGGCATATAAATCTTCAAATACCTTTAACCTGTTGGCAGGAATAGGCTTATACAAAATCACCGAGTAGCCTTGTGCAATCTGATGGGCTATGTTGCGACCTCCCGACTGCTGCATGCGCGAGGCGAAATGCCTGGCCATGTCTACATAAACCGAATCGTTGAGGGTAACCAGGGCTTGCAAAGGCGTGTTGGTTCGTATGCGCCTCGGACTGCACACTACGCGCGATGCCCCATCAAAAGCGATAGCCGATGGATAAGGGGCCGTGCGTTTCCAATAGGTATAAATTCCCCTTCTATACTGGTCTTCGCCATTGCTTTTGATCCATTTGGCCCCATTGTAGGGCGAAAACCAAATGCCTTCAGGTTGCCAAGGCATGACTGGCGGACCATACATTTTGGCACTGAGCACCCCGCTAATGGCCAGACCCTGATCGCGGACCTGTTCGGCACTGAGCCTAACCCTTGCTCCTCTCGCATAAAATTTATTGAAGAGGTCTTTTTCCTTGAGCTCTTCCGAAACTTTCGAATCCTGCCGGTAAGTGGCCGTCATTACCATTTCCCTGAGCATTTTTTTTACGCTCCAGTTGTAGGAATTCATAAACTGATAGGCCATATAGTCAAGCAGTTCCTGATGTGTTGGCGGCATGCCCTGCGTGCCCATATCTTCGAGCGTTTCGACCAAGCCTGTGCCAAACAGCTGTTCCCAAAGCCTGTTAACCATGGTTCGCGATACCAAGGGATTGCGCTTGTCGGTTAACCACATGGCCAAACCCATTCTGTTGTTAGGTGCATTTTTAGGCATGGCAAAAGCGAGCGAATGCGGTACACCTTCCTTTACTTCCTTGCCTTTTGAAGTCCAGGCGCCACGTTCGAACACGTAGTTTTTGCGGCGCATAGCCATAGGGTTTTCCACCATAATCGGTGTAGTAGGCACGTTGGCATTCAGCAAATTGTTGAAAGTTTTTTGATAAGCCACGTAGCCGGGCTGGCCTTTTCCTGGAAATTGTGGGGCAAAATGAAACCAATCGAAAAAGACCGTAAACTCGTCGGGATTTTTGATTGCAGGATTGCTGTAGCTCAGGTACACATCGTGAATACCGTGCTGCATCTTAAAATCGACAGCTACATTTTGATAGCCCGGGCCTGTAGCCAATGGCCACGAAACCAGTAAGGGGCCGTTTGGCGAATCGATATGGAGGCTCATCTTTCCTCCTGGTTTATTGGTATTGTACCTGAAAATCAGCTGATCTGCTTGGTTCAAATCAACCGCTTTTAAACGGGCCACGGCATTGTTCTTAAAAAACAAAGCGATGTTGTTATTGCCGATCACCGCATTTTTCAGCTCATCGGCCGTAGTAGAGTTAATAGCTGGCTGTCCGGTTTTTAGAAACAGGCTGATGGCTTTGGCTCTTTGCGGTGTGGCTACCTGGGCCACCCAGTTTTCGAGTTGCTTCAGCTCGCGGCTCAGCGAATCGTTAAATTGTTTGAGCAAAGGATATTCTGCGGGTACGTCTTCGTCTCTGGTATTGTTAAAATACGACATGAACTGGTAGTATTCGTCGTGCTTAAAAGGATCGTAAGGATGGCTGTGGCACTGCACACAAGCAAAAGTGGTGCTCATGAGCCCTTCCCAAGTTGCGTTTACCCTATCGAGTACCGCCGCGGTGCGAAATTCTTCGTTATTGGTACCGCCCTCGTCGTTGGTTGGCGTATTGCGGCTAAAAGCAGTTGCGATATATTGCGCATCAGTAGGATTAGGCAACAAATCGCCGGCTACCTGTTCGGTCACAAACTGATTATAGGGCATATCGCTGTTAAAAGCCTTGATTACCCAATCTCGGTAGGCCCAAATGTTACGGTTGGGATCTGATTCGTAGCCTTTGGTGTCGGCGTACCGGGCGATATCGAGCCACATGGAAGCCCAGCGCTCGCCAAAGCGCGACGAAGCCAGCAGCGAATCAACCAGCAACTGATAGGCTTTTGTTTCGTCTTTGCCATTCAGGTACAAATTGGCCAGTTTTTCTGAAGGCAAGGTACCGATCAGGTCTAAGCTAACCCTTCGCAACAGGGTAGCCCGATCGGCCTGTGGCGAGGGTTTGAGTTTGTTTTCTTCGAGTTTGGCATAAATGAATTTATCGATGCCGTTACGTACCCAGTTGTTATCTACATCAGGCAAAGGTGTCGGCTTTACAGGCACATAAGCCCAATGATTGCCCCATTTGGCACCTTGTTTAACCCAGGCACTTAAAATATCTATTTCGTTTTTGCTCAACGCCTCGTGTTTATAGGGCATCCGCTGTTCAGGATCGTCTGTTTGTAGGCGTTTAATAAATTCGCTTTCCTCTGGATGACCTGGAACAATGGCAGGCTTGCCACTTTTGGTAGCTGCTAGGGCTTCTTCGCGAAACAATACGCTAAAGCCACCCTGCTGCTTTACGCCACCATGGCAACTGATGCATTTTTTGTTGAGGATAGGCTTTACATCCGCATTGAAATCAATCTGCTTTTCGGCAGAAAACAAGGAGAAGGCAACCAAGGCTGTGGCCGTTACAAAAACTGCGGCCAAAAGCATTTTTTTTTGTGATAGCATAAACAATTTCGTGTTGTTAAAGTGCTATACCGAAGTAAAAAACAAAACAGTATAGGAAGATACCTAAATATCCTGAGAAATTTAGACTACAACAATATAATATCTTACGCTAAAAATGGACTATCTTACGATGACTAAGCCGAAGTAAGCCTAACTATTGGGAACCGCAGTTAATTACCCAAGAATTTCTGCCACCAATAGCCCGAGTCTTTGATGCTTCTTTGCTGGGTCTTGAAATCGTTGTGCACAATGCCGAACCTGGCCTGGTAGCCTTCGGCCCATTCAAAATTATCCATCAGAGTCCACACCATATAACCTGTAATGTTAATGCCATCATTTTTGGCCTTGAGCAAAGCTTCTAAATACAGTTTAAAAAAAGCGATACGGTCTTCGTCGTGGACATGGCCATCTGTCAATTTATCGTTAAAAGCAGCTCCGTTTTCGGTAATCATAATTTCCTTCACTTTCGGGTAGCCGGCAAATTGTTTGATGATGTTATAAAAGCTGTCGGCGTTAATTTCCCAGCCCATGGCCGTATGGGGTTTGTTGCGGTTCTTGGCTTTGACCTCCCAGGCTTGTACAACCGGAATAAACGCATTGTACCGGATCACCAAAGGGAAATAATTTTGCAGACCGATAAAATCAAAATCGAATGTCATGCGCTTAACATGGCGCCAGGTAGAGTGGCTCACGGCAAATTTCTCCAACACATCCCAATCGGCCGTTGGAAAACCCATGCCCAAAGTCGGTTCAATAAACAAACGGTTCATTAGGCAATCAACCCGTTTAGCGGCTAGCAAATCGTTGGCACTAGTTGTGTAAGGAATAATTTCTGAGCAGGAAAAGGTGGTTCCGATGCGCGCGTTTGGCACTTCGGCGCGTAAAATATGGCCACCATCTGCCTGCGCAATGGCCGTATGCTGCGCCGCTGCCAAAAAATTGGTTAGTCCGGTTTCGCCAGGGGCATGAACGCCAAGCATATAGCCGAGCGAAGTAAAGCCAAATGGCTCGTTAATCACAATCCAGTTTTTAACCTTGTCGCCATAGGTTTTGGCACAAAGCATCACAAATTCATTGAAATCGGCATTGATACTAAATACGGTCCAGCCACCTAGTTGAGACAAGGTTTCGGGCAAGTCCCAATGGTACAGCGTAACATAAGGAATAAGTCCTTGGCTTAGGCATTCGTCGATCACGTTATGGTAAAAACGGATGCCTTCTTCATTAACCAGTCCCTTGCCTAATGGCAACACCCGCGACCAGGAGATAGAAAAGCGAAAAACCTTAAAGCCCAGGGTCTTTACCAAGGCGATATCTTCCTGATAGCGATGGTAAAAATCGCAGGCTACATCAAGCTGGTGGCCTTTTTTAATTTTGCCTGTTCGCTTGGCAAACGTATCCCAAATAGAGGCACCCTTGCCATACGTATTCGAGGCGCCCTCTATCTGCGCGGCCGCAGTAGCAACTCCCCATAAAAAATCAGGACCAAAATCACTGGCTTTAAACATTTCTATACTGGCTAATTTTTGCTAAGGTCAATTATTCCTGTTAAGTTAATATTAACAATTGTGAATTGGCTAAACAAAGCTTTTTTTTCTATTTTTATGAAATGACGCGCTTGATTATCATCTGTTTATGTTTGCTCACTTTGGGCGCGCATGCCTATCGCGCAGCGCCTCCGAACGATGAAATAGACAAAGCCGTCAACATCGCCAATACCGATGCTTTTTGCAGCGAGGATGCCAAGTATAGCAATATAGAGGCTACCGCAACTGCAAGAGGCGTCCCGATGAATTGGAGCGGCGCCATTGGAAAGGATGTATGGTTCAAATTCACGGCCACCAAATTCGATGTCAACATTACCGTAAACGGCAAAGACAATGCCACTAGTACAAATACACTGATTAATCCGCTAGTAGCGCTTTACACTTTTGATCCGGCCACCAATTCATCAGCCGAGCTCCCTACCAATATGCTCACTTCGAGCAATGTAACCAGCATTACCAAAGGTGGGCTAATTCCCGGAACGGTTTATTACATCAGGGTAAGCGCTGCCATGAATGCCGAGGGCACTTTTAAGCTTTGCGTTAACAATTACTTTGCGCCACTTAAGCCCGGGCAGGATTGTGGTACGGTTTCTATCCTTTGCAAAATGGAAGAATTTACCCAGACCAACGTTACCGGAGCAGGTTTAAACAACAGGGAAACCGCCGGAACTTGTTTAGGCACCGAATCGAATTCGGCCTGGTACATGTGGACCGCAGGCAAAGACGGCACTTTTACTTTCACCATAACACCTACTGTCCGCAACAATGATATTGATTGGGTATTGTATGATTTGGGACCGGGTGGCGATTGCAGCCAAGCTACTGCCGCCAATGCCATTCGTTGTGCCTCTGGAAGTGGCGTTACCTGTACGCCTTTCTATAACCAAACCGGGTTGAGCTTAACGGAAACCGATCTGCGCGAAGAATCCGGCTGTGTGCCTGGCCAAAATGGCTTTGTCAAGTTCGTAGATATGGTAGCCGGGCATAACTATGCGCTTATTATCGACAACTTTTCTGGAGGCAACAATGGCTTCCATATCCAATTTGATGGCACCACCGAGTTTGTTGGACCAACAGCGGAGATTAAAATGGACAAGATCAACCCTTGTACATTTCAGCAAAGCTATACCTTCACCAGTCTTTCATCTAATTATAATACCTTAAAATGGACTTTTGGCGAGGGCGCCAATATAGCCACTGCCAATACTGAAGGTCCTTTTAACATCACCTACACTACCCCAGGCGAAAAAGCGGTTGTACTTGAGGCGCAAGGGGCCAACGGTTGTACCGTGTTTAGTACCGTCAAGTTTATGGTGGCCAATACGCCCTCACCACCTGTCATTATGCCTTCGGCCCTCAAGCTCTGTGTTGGCGAAACCTTAATACTGCGCACACCGGACCTCGATTTGGCCAGCTATCATTGGATAGGACCAAATGGCTTTGCCTCAGACCAACAAAATCCTGAAATTTTAATTACCGGTCCAGAAAACGCTGGCGATTATCAGCTTTACGTACAGGTTGGCGATTGCGTTAGCCAAACAACGACACTCAGCATCCCTCCCATCTACCTTAAACCTGAAGCACAGTTTAAAATTGTTGTCAATAACGCCTGTCAAGCCAATCAGAACTTTACGCTGGTTAATCTGTCAACTAATTTTACCACGGCTATTTGGGATGTCGGCCCAGGCGTAAAGAACTTAACTACGACTAGCAATAGCGACGGCTTGCTAACCTACAATACTACAGGCACCAAGACCATTACTTTAACCGTACAAAACGCCAATGGCTGTTCGGTAAGCATTTCGCAACAATTAGAGGTACAGCTGAAACCTGCTACGCCGGTAATTCGTGCCAATCAAACTAAATTTTGCATTGGTGATGTCATGAAGCTGGAAGTTGACGAAGTAGATGGCGTGACCTATCAATGGACAGGGCCCAATGGATTGACGGCTAACACGGCCAAACTGGAAGTTCCATTAACTGATTTTAAACAAGCAGGTGTTTACCAAATTGTGCTTAAAGCCGGCGACTGCCTAAGCGATGCCGTCCAATTTGTTGTACCGCCCATTGCCAAAATACCTCAAGCCATTTTTAACACCGAGCCTCAATTCACTGCCAAATTTTCGGCACCCTTACCTATCGTTTTTACCAACAGCTCTAAAGATGCCGACTCTTACCTTTGGGATTTTGGCGATGGCAGCCAATCTACCTTGGCCAATCCCACCCATGCCTATACCCAAAGTGGTACGTTTAAAATTACCTTAACGGCTTATGCCGACGAAGGCTGCTCTAATTCGGTAACCAAGGGCGATTTGGTGATCCTGAAAAATGCTTCCCTATTTGTGCCCAATGCTTTTTCGCCCAACGGCGACGGCACCAACGACGAATTTGTGGTGAGCATTACCAACCTTAAAAAGTATCACCTCTTTATTTATTCGAGGCTGGGCGAAAACCTTTTCCAAACCACCAGCATTTTCGAAAACTGGAAGGGCACCTACAACGATAAACCAGTGCCAGTTGGGGTTTATTATTATGTAATCATGGGCAAGAACATCGCCAATCAGGATGTAAAATATACAGGCTCGCTCACCTTGATCCGCTAATGCTGCTCATCGAGTGCCAACCCGATCTCTTTCAATAAGATAGCCGCATTAAACGTGCTGCAAGGACCATGCTTAAGCTGATAGTCGAAACTCATTTCGCCATGCGCCAGCTGGATATCAAAATGGAAATTTCTTACGGTTTGCGCGTAGATAACCTGGAGTTCAGACAACTGCAGATCGTGTGTCGCAAACAGCGTCGGCACCCGAAGTTCAATCATCTTTTCAATAAAAACCTTCGAGCCCAGGTACTTGTCCCTGCTATTGGTGCCGCGCAGCATTTCATCAATCAATACCATGGCATTCTCGGTAGTTTTTACAGTGCTTAAAATCATTTTCAGCCGGTTTAGCTCGGCCTTAAAGGTAGAAGTGCTTTCCTTTAGCGAATCTACGATACGCATATAGGTAACCAACCTGAAGATAGACAAGCGCATTTGGCTGGCACAAACCGGCGCACCGGCATAGGCCAAGATCATATTGATACCCACTGTTCGCAAAAAAGTACTTTTTCCGGCCATGTTAGAGCCAGTTACAATGTCGACAGTTGCTTGTGCTTCAAGCTGGTAATCGTTATACACCCTGCCCTGCTGCTTAATCAGCGGATGGCCCAGCCCGGTTGCCGATAGCGAAAAGCCTTCATCGATGAGCGGAAAAGTCCAAGCCGGTTCGTTGTGTACCAAAGTAGCCATCGAAATAAGCTCTTCAAAATAGCCAATCCTATCCAATCCGTTTTCTACTTCGGCTGTTGTATTCCACTGGTCAAGCTTGATGCAACAATCCAAATCCCACAAAAAGAAAAAATTGAGGATAGCGCTAAGCAGAATGTTCAAGCGGGCGTCAAAGGCCTGAATAATTTGAGCCAGCTTTTTGATTTGTGCGCTCACCTGCTTTGTAGAAGAGAAGAGAGACCGGATATAGCTGCTTTGCCAATTGATTTCCTCTGTCCATTTAATGGCAGTGGCATAATCGTTCAGCAATGCCGAGCCTCCGCTAAAGCCGTAATATACCTTATTGATTTTTTTGCCCTGGCCGAAAGTAAGCGCGGCATTGATAAAGGCTATCAGCATTAAAAGGGTCCACAGCTTTCCGCCAATGACAATGGCAGCCAGAGTTAAAATCGAAGCCACATATGGCAATAGCTTTACATACAAGCGCAAAGGTTTATTCCTGGTAAATTTGAGCTGCTCGGCCAGCGGGCCTTTCAGTTTCTGTTTGATCTGTTCGATCTGACTTACGTCGTGCCCCTTTAAATTAGCCCTCAACTCGAATGTGCGGTCGATATGGCTTGCCATTTCCCTAATAGCCTCCTGCCTGGCCACGATGCCATCTTTGGTATCGGTGAAGGCTAGGCTTTGGGCCAAACGTTCAGTACCCACTTTGGTAACGCACCTGTTAAGGAGGGCAAAAAGCGATGATCTTCCAAAAATATCCAAATCGGCGGTGTAGGCATGGTTCTCGTCTTTAAAGTTTTCGCCGTGCGCATATTTGTTTTCATTGCCCCTTAATAAAGTCAATTCGTTTTCATAAACCCATAAAAGATTGCTCAGATACTCTTTGTTTTTGCTGAGGGCATTTTGCTTCTTCACGGCAAGTATAAAAACGGCTATCGGCAACGCCAGCAAGGCCCCTCTCCAAAACATCTCGGTATCGTTGGCCGATTGCAGAAAGAAAACAAAAAATGCGATTTCTACGAGCAATAATGCAATGCGCACCATAGACAATTTGTCGATGCTCTTTTTGAGGCCATCGATGGTTCCGACAAGCGCGGTGGCACGCAACTTATATTTATTTTCGATTTCTTGCTGGCTTTTTAACATTATATTTGTTTTTTGATTGTGCGCTAAGATACTACGAAACCTGGAGAGAAGAAATAAATGAGCGAATGGAATAAAGAAAGACCAAAACCTAAAGCATAAAGAAACTGAAGGCTGAAAAATTGAAGGAAACGGGATGCCCCATTCAAAACCCGGTCATTCAATCATTCAAAATTATTTACCCATGAAAATAACGCTACTAGCAGTTGGCAAAACAGAAGACAAATACCTGATCGAAGGTATAGAGAAATACCTTACCCGCTTAAAGCACTACATCAATTTTAACTTTGTCATTATTCCCGACATCAAAAACACCAAAAATCTTACCGAAGCCCAACAGAAAACCAAAGAGGCCGAACTGATTGCCAAACAGCTGAACCCCGGCGACGTAGTAATGCTGCTCGACGAAAAGGGCAAAAAACACAGCTCGGTTTCTTTTGCCGAGTACTTGAACAAACAGATGATCGGCAGCGTACAGCACTTGGTGTTCATTATCGGTGGCCCCTATGGTTTTGACGAGAGCATTTACAAACGTTCAAACGGCAGCGTTTCGCTATCAGATATGACATTCTCCCATCAAATGGTACGCCTTTTCTTTGTAGAACAATTGTACCGTGCCTTTACCATCCTCAAAAACGAACCATACCATCATGCGTAGCCTATTATTAGCTTTTGCTGCTCTTTTTGCCTTGGCAAGCGTCCATGCGCAAGAATCGGGTTTAGATCATTTTAATGCCGGCATGGAAAAATCAAGGCAAAAAGATTATAAGGGTGCCATCGAAGCGTACAACAAGGCCATTGAATTAGATTCTGCCGACTGGAAAAACTATTTTAACCGCGGATTAGCCTATAAAGACCTTAACAACTACAAGTTGGCACTTGCCGATTTTACAGTGGCCATCAGGTTTGCGCCCGAAAACGAAATCCTATATTACAGCCGTGGCATCACCAAATATATGCTTAGGGATTTTACCGGCGCTGTAGCTGATCTCCATCAATTAATCGAGCTTGATAACGATTACCCATCGGCTTATTTGGTGAGAGGAAATGCCTACAGAGAACTCAAAAACAACAAACTGGCCATTGCCGATTACGAGAATGCCATAAAGGCCAATCCGAAGGAAGAGGAAGCTTATTTTCAACGCGGGGTTTTGCGTGGTTACCAAAAAGATTTTGCAGGCGCCACTGCCGATTTTTCGAAGGCCATTGCTCTCAATCCCGAAAATGCCAACAGCTATGTAAACCGGGGGCTGGCCAGGCTGAACAACAAGCAAAAAGAAGAGGCTTGTGCCGATTTTAAAAAAGCCATTACGCTAGGCCATGCCAATGCCAAGCAAATGCTGGTTGCTTATTGCAAATAGTTTATGGAAATGTTTTAGGTTTTTCATCGTTTAATAAAAAGGAGGCATTATGTTACCGAGCGATTATAAAAGAAAATACAAGTTTAGAACCGATCATTCGAGAGAGAAAAAAATAATGAACATTACCATCACCATTCTGATACTAATGGTGGTAGCTTGGTATGCCTATAATTATTTCTTTAATTAAGGATGAAACGCCATCGGGCAAATGCAAAAGCTCAAACTCTCGGTTCTACTGCTTTTGGCTTCGAATTTTTCGACGGCCCAGCAACTTACCAATACCACTGTTTGCCATTTAACCTGGAAACCTTAACCCGCCTTTCATCAAGGCCAGATTCGATCCTGCCAAGTTTTGATGGTCAATATTTTGACTACAAAAATAACCAGCCAAAATTCCCATAAAAAAAGCACCATCCTTTTCGAATGGTGCTTTTTACTTTCAAAAACGTTAATTAAACGCCTTTTTTGCTTGTCATGTTGGCCTTTTTGGCTGGCGCCGATGTTTTGGTAGTTGGTGCCTTGGCATTGCTTGGCTTGGCCTTAGGCGCCGCTTTGGCTTTTTTCTCTACTTTTTCTTCCACCTTTGGCGCATCTGCTTCCGCGCCTTCCGGGGTTTCGGTAAACAAAGGCAAATCTTTAAGCAACTGGTACCAGGTTAGGATTTTCTTCATGTCTGAAGCATAAACCTTTTCTTGGTCGTGGCCCGGAGCTACCTCTAAAAAGAAGCTACGCAAAGCCTTGCCATCTGCCTTGCTATCAGGCACTGCATTTTTGCTGGCCGCGATGTTGGCCAATACATCAACCAGTTTTAGTTCTTCGTCTTCGCCATAAATGGTGATATCTTCTAACGAAGCCAATTTGGTCGTAGAGATGTTGGCTACAATCTTTAACTTTTGTTCGTCTAGGCTTTCTAAAACGTAGCCTACTTTGTTTTGTCCAACCAGCTTAAACAAGCCCGGTCTGCCAGATACGGCTACAATTCCTCTTAAGTTCATATATTTTGTATTGCGTATAGCGTATAGCGTATAGCGTTTTCTCTATACTCAATACGCTATACTATGTACTAGTCTTCTATAACTTCAATTGATAAAATTCTATCGCCTTGTCTAATGTCGTCAACAAGGTCTACATTTTCAATCACCTTGCCAAAACAAGTGTGGTTGCGGTCTAAATGCGCAGTATTGTCTCTGCTGTGGCAAACAAAAAATTGCGATCCGCCAGTATTCCTTCCGGCATGTGCCATAGACAATACGCCACGGTCGTGGTATTGGTTATCTCCGCTTAGCTCGCAATCGATTTTGTAGCCCGGACCGCCTGTACCTGGCATGCCGGTTGCGCCTTCTTTAGAATTAGGGCAACCACCTTGGATAACAAAATTCGGGATTACACGGTGAAAGGTAACGCCATTATAAAAGCCTTCGCTGGCTAATTTCTTAAAGTTGGCAACAGTATTCGGCGCATCTTTGTCATAGAACTCCACGGTCATATCACCTTTTTCAGTCTTTATTATTGCTTTGCTCATTTTATAATTTATTGTGAAGAGACAAATTTAACAAATTGAAACGATTAGCCTAATACCTGAGCCACAAATCGTACCAAAGAAATTCCAAATTGATATGAAACCTGCTGTTTTAACGTTTTTATCAACGTAATAATTTCAGATTAGCCTCCAAAAAATATACATTCGCATAGCAAGTATCCTTTATGGCTATAAATAAATTCCGTCTGATCGTTTGCCTTTTGCTGTTTTCGGTAGCAAGCCGGGCTTCTTCTATTCTCATTTATATGGACGAAGGGCAAAAAAACCACCTTAAGGCCTATGGCATTGCCTATTGGAGCATTAAGCAACAGGCAGAGGTCGATTGGTTGCTTAACTACCGCGGGGGAAGTTTTTTGGTGAAGTATGCCAAGCCCATAGAAGACGAATGCAAGATACGCGGCGTTTCTTACGAGGTAATTGCCGATGGAAAGGCAACCGCCATTTTGAACGAAATCAACAATCCGGATGTGAACATGGAAATGGTGAAGCTGGAAAAAGCGCCAAAAATCGCCGTTTATTCGCCCAAAAGCAAACTCCCTTGGGATGATGCGGTAACACTGGTACTCACCTATGCAGAAATCCCCTACGATGTAATCTACGACGACGAAATCCTGAAAGACAAGCTGAGTAGCTACGATTGGCTGCACTTGCACCACGAAGATTTTACCGGTCAGTATGGCCGCTTCTGGAATGCTTTTAGAAATGCCACCTGGTACCAGGAAGACGTGAAATACCAAGAGGCCGCGGCCAAGAGAAACGGCTTTAAAAAAGTATCGGAAATGAAACTGGCCGTAGCCAAGCGCATCAAGGAGTTTTGTGCAGGCGGAGGCTTTCTGTTTGCCATGTGCTCGGGCACCGATAGTTTTGATATTGCCCTGGCGGCCGAAGGCGTTGATATTGCCGAAAGCATGTTTGATGGCGATGGAACCGACGCCAATGCCCAGTCAAAGCTCAATTACAACAACTGTGTAGCCTTTAAGGACTTTAAAATTGACCTGAACCCCGAACGCTATGAGTTTTCGGATATAGACGTCACCCAAACCCGCACCTTTACAGAAAGCAACGACTATTTTACCCTATTCGATTTTTCGGCCAAATGGGATTTGGTGCCAACCATGCTTACCCAAGACCACGATAAGGTAATTAAAGGTTTTATGGGCCAAACGACCGCCTTTAGGAAAAGCCTGATCAAACCCAGCGTTACCATTTTGGGCGAAAACAAAGGCGGTGCAGAAGTGCGTTACCTGCATGGCGAAATTGGAAAGGGGCAATTTACCTTTTATGGAGGCCATGACCCCGAAGATTACCAGCACCAGGTAAACGATCCGCCTACCGACCTGAGCCTGCACCCCAACTCGCCGGGCTACCGCCTAATTTTGAACAACGTGCTTTTTCCGGCTGCTAAAAAGAAGCCGCAGAAAACCTAGCTTTCGGTTAGGGCTTATGGGTTGCGAGTTACGGGTTGTGGGTTGCGAGTTACAAGTTGCGAGTTGAAAAGCTTAAAGCTCAAAGCAGATTACACTATTTCCTACTCCCAATTTTCTATTCCCTGTTCCTCCAAACAACTAATATGGTTAATCATAAAAATTCCAGCTTACGCCGAATTTCAATAAACGATCGGGCATTGGGTACCTGTTAACCGTATAAAAGCCATTGCTAAACAAGCCTTGGTTCACGTAGTCGTATTTCAGGAAGAGGTTGGCTCTGCGCAAACCCGCCTTGATCCAAACATCAACTACGGGCTTGGTGCCTAGTTTAACAGGGTCGCCATTGTAGAACTGGCTGGTTGCCGGCGAATAAGAAAGCGCCGAATAGGCTGTATTGTACCTGATATCGAAACCGATTTGTGTTTTTAAAGCCTTAAACAAAGTTTGCTCTTTATAAATGCTATTGAAAGTATACACTTCGGGTGTTCGTAAGATGTCTTTGCTGTCTGTTTTTTGATAAACCACGTAGGCATCCAAATGGAAGCTTCTATAGGTAAACTTCTTGCCTACGCTCACCTGCAGCAAATTGATGCTTCCGGCGGCTTGTTGCGGCGCAATGCCATTTTTGGCATCGGCGGCAAAATACAGGTAGTTATCAATTAAATAATAAGCGGCTGAAGCATCAAAACCATATCTTGGGTTAAGATAGTTAAAGGTAAAATTGACCGTTTTCGTTCTGTCGAAGTTGTTTACCCAATCATAATAGTTGCCAAAATAGCGCGAATAGATCTCTTCGGGCGATTTATTCTGCATATAGGCTCCCAGTACAATTTGCCCGGCCTTGTTGCCCAAAAGTACATTGCTCTTGGCCTCGTAAAGGAAATCGCCGGTATTTTCGCCCTGAAATATCTGTTGCAGGTTCAGGTTGATATCAACCTTGTTGCTAAAGCGATAGCCTAAAGCCCCCAACAAGCTGATATTCTGAAAAGAAGCATCATGACTGTAATACAAGCTGCGATCGCGCAGCAAGCCTTGTTGCGCATAGCTGTAGAAATCGTGCCTGATCCCCGCATCGATTTTCAGCTCGTTCTTGCCCAAGAAACCGCTTCCCCTGCCCCGCAGGAAAAAAGTATACACAAAATCGTTCTGCAAATGTTTTACGCTGGTCGAATCGTTGGTAAAAACAGAGTCGACCGGATGGATCTTATCAGGAAACGGCGTTCCCACAACAATGGCCTTGTAAGCATCTATCTCATCTTTTTTAAACGAATAAGCGCTTTTGGTGTAAACGAGAGTATGTGTAATCTTATTGGTAGGCAAGATGCTTTGGTTACTGGCATTCAGCGTACTGTCTATGCGCCCTACAAAATAGCTTTGGCGTATCATGAAAGAATTTTTTCGCCACAGCTGCTTGGCTGTACCGAGCCTAACGGGCTCTGCCTGCTTGTCAACTAACGAACCACTGGTTTGCGTAAAGATGGTATCTTTGAGAATAGACCCGTTTTCTTGGGCCTTAAAAGTATTAAAAACGGCATCGGCCCAGAGGTTATAGCGCTTGTTTGGCGATTGGAACCAAATAAACAAGGCTGCATTGAGCACATCGCCACGCTGATGGGTATAAGCGCCATTGGCTCCGATACGATCAAAATTAGCCCCAAAATTGAAGTTCTTGTTTACGTTTTGCGAATGGACGATTTTAAGCACCTGCTCTTTATCAGAACCATTTACATAATATAAACTTGTAAAGGGCGTTCGAGCGCGATAAAATTTCACGTCATCGTAATTAAGCGCATAGTAATCCATGGCGTGAAAGCCAGCATCAAAACCGATGTTTTTTCTCGGATCGAACAGCAATGAAGTAGCCGAGAGGCCCATTACCCCTGTCCCTACAGTAGGCCTACGCGGCTGCAACAACACGCTAAAATTCTGGATGCCGGTAAGGCCGGTATCAATAGGCAACGTGTGGATGCTGTCTTTGGTTAAGCGCAGGGTGGTATACCTGATGTATTTCGAATCGAATATTACCGAATCTTTTGCGTCTTCTTCCTTCTTCCGCAAAGAATCGAGTTCCTTATTATTGGTTACACTGGTTTTCAGGTCTTGCGCAAACAGTTGCGAAGCACAAAAAGCCAGGTTGCAGCACAGAAGAAAGGCAATGAGTTTCTGCATTATAGGGAAGAAATAAGCTGGCTAAGAATTTGTGTCATTTTGGGTTCTGCATGCGCCGCGGTTGCTAGAATATCTTCTAGGCTAAAAGGCTGCAGGTCTTCCGGAAAACCCTCGTCGGTTAGTACAGAAATGGCAAAAACCGGCAAACCGGCATGGTTGGCCACAATCACTTCAGGTACGGTGCTCATGCCCACGGCATCGCCACCAATAATACGCAGGTATTTGTACTCGGCCTTGGTTTCTAAATTCGGACCGGTTACGGCCACATACACGCCTTGATGACAGGTAATCTTGGCTTCTTGGGCAATTTTCAAGCCTTTGGCAATCAGCTCGCGATTGTAAGGCTGGCTCATATCGGGGAAACGTGGACCCAAATCATCATTATTGATACCACGCAAAGGGCTTTCGTGCTGCAGGTTGATGTGGTCGTTGATGATCATTAAATCGCCTTTCTTAAAATCCGGATTCAGCGAGCCGGCCGCATTCGATACGAAAAGGTACTGAATGCCCAAGGCCTTTAATACCCTGATGGGAAAAGTAATCTGCTGCATGCTGTAGCCTTCGTAATAATGCAGCCTGCCCTGCATGGCCACTACTTTTTTGCCCTGCAAAGTACCAAAAATCAAACGGCCAGAATGGAACTCGAGTGTAGAAATCGGGAAATTGGGAATACTGGCATACAGTACGCTGTGGCTAACTTCAATTTCTTTGACCAAACCGCCAAGGCCTGTGCCCAGTACGATGCCGACTTCGGGTTTAAAATCTTCTATTTTATGCTTGAGGTAGGTTACTGACTCTTTTAGTTCTTGCAACATAGTCTAATATATTTTGGTCAAAGGTTTGCTTATCTGTAACAGCCAAATCTATCTGGATCGGCAGGTAGAATATCGGCAAATTTAAGAGTAAATCTTTTAAATTATCTCCTAATAAACGCTTACTATCCTTTTCTGTTGTAATTATAATCTTTTCTTTTGAAGAATGCTCGCCAAAGGCCTTAACCAGTTGCCTGATATCGTCTTGGCTAAAATGGTAATGGTCTGGAAATTCGAAAGCCACGAGGTTTGGGGTCTGGCTTTTCAAATAATTGGCCAGGGGAACGGGGTTGGCAATACCGGTGAGCAAAAATACCGTGGTTGTTGCCCGAACAGACTGGTTTTCGCCACCAAACAAAGGCACCAGTTCTCCGTATTTGATCGAGGCAAACGAAAGGGTCTGTTGATCATGTAGCAAAAAACCCTTGCCTATCTCCTCCTTCACCTCTTGGCTTATCGCCACAGGTACCTTGGTTATCAACAGGGCATCGGCACGCCTGTAGGCATTAAAAGGTTCGCGCAAATTGCCCATCGGCAACAAAAACTGCCAGTGCATGAAAGAAGCAAAATCGAACAACAGGATATTGAAGCCGGCTTTTACCGCCCGGTGCTGAAAGGCATCGTCGAGCAGGATCACCTCATGATTGGCCTTGAGCTGGTTAATACCCTTTACGCGGTCTTCGCAAACGGCCACAGTTACGTGTGGAAATTTTTGATGGTACTGCAAAGGCTCGTCGCCAATCGTTTCGGCTGTAGCATGGGCATCGGCCAACACAAAGCCCTTGGTTTTCCGTCCGTAGCCACGGCTCAGGATGGCCACCTGATAATCGGCCAGCAGCCTTACCAAATATTCGGTGGTAGGCGTTTTGCCCGTACCGCCAACGACCACGTTGCCGATACAAATAACAGGCAAATCAAAACGCACTGATTTAAAAATGCCCCAATCGTACAGCTTGTTCCTAAGCATAACCACCATGCCGTAGAGCAAGGCAAACGGAAAAAGTAAGAGGCGCAGGTATCTAAGCATGTTCAAGGTTCAAAAATAGCTATTATTAACCGTACTACCTTATGCATCGTGTACAAAGGCCTTTAATTGTGAAAATGCCATGGAAAGCAGAGAAATAAACCGCACCTTTATGCCGCTATTTTACAATGGCATTAAACTATAAAACCTATCTTTGTACAAACAAGAATTTAATTTATGCTTAAAGGATTTTTTAACGTACCTGCTCCTGTTAACGAACCCATTTTGGGTTACGCACCAGGAAGTAAAGAACGCGAATTGTTAAAAGCGGCGCTAGCCGAAAGCCGCTCAAAAGTGATCGATATCCCGATGTATATCGGCAGCGAAGAAGTCTATACCGAAGACCAGGGAAAAATTACCCCTCCGCACGACCACCAGCATTTGTTGGCCAACTATAGCAAGGGCAACAAAAACCACGTAAGCCAAGCCATTGATGCCGCTTTGGCCGCCAAGGCCGATTGGGAAAACCTGGCATGGGAGCACCGTGCCGCCATCTTCTTAAAAGCTGCCGACCTGATCGCAGGTCCGTACCGTTATAAATTAAATGCGGCCACCATGTTGGGGCAGAGCAAAAACGCTTTCCAGGCCGAAATCGACTCGGCTTGCGAGCTGATCGACTTTTTGCGTTTCAACGTGAGCTACATGACCGAGATCTATAAGCAACAACCTCCGGTATCGCCTCGTGGCAGCTGGAACCGCGTAGAACAACGTCCGTTAGAGGGCTTCGTGTTTGCCTTAACTCCGTTTAACTTTACCGCCATTGCCGGTAACCTGCCTACTTCGGTGGCCATGATGGGCAATGTGGTGGTATGGAAACCAGCGAATACCCAAATCTATGCCGCCAATGTATTGATGCAGATTTTCCGCGAAGCGGGTTTGCCAGACGGTGTCATCAACCTGGTTTATGTTTCTGGTCCTGATGCAGGCGACGTGATTTTCTCTCACCCTGATTTTGCGGGCATCCACTTTACCGGATCTACCGGCGTTTTCCAAGACATCTGGAAAACCATCGGCACCAATATCCACAAATACAAAACCTATCCGCGCATTGTAGGCGAAACTGGTGGCAAAGACTTCATCTTGGTGCACGGCTCTGCTGATGCCGAGGTATCGAGCACAGCCATCATCCGTGGCGCTTTCGAATATCAAGGACAAAAATGTTCTGCGGCTTCGAGGGTATATATTGCCAAAAGCCTGTGGCCAAAAATCAAAGAACTGATGTTGAGGGATTTGGCTACCTTTAAAATGGGCCCAACCGAAGATTTCAGCAACTTCATCAATGCGGTTATCGACGAGAAATCGTTCAACAGCTTGGCCAAATATATCGACGCCGCCAAAAACGACAAAGGCGTTGAAATTATTGCCGGTGGCAACTACGACAAGTCTAAAGGCTATTTCATCGAGCCTACGGTCTTAGTGGTCGACGACCCGAAATACACCACCATGTGCGAAGAGCTATTTGGCCCGGTATTAACCATTTTTGTATACGACGACAAAGATTTCGATAAAACTTTAGCTATCATTGACAGCACTTCCATCTATGCTTTAACGGGTGCCGTAATTGGCCAAGACCGTTATGCTTTAGAAAAAGCGACCCAACGCCTGCGCAATGCGGCCGGCAACTTCTACATCAACGACAAATGTACGGGTGCAGTAGTTGGTCAACAGCCATTTGGTGGCGCAAGAGGCAGCGGCACCAACGATAAGGCAGGCTCGATGATCAATTTGCTGCGCTGGGTTTCTCCACGTACCATCAAAGAAACCTTCGATCCGCCGAAAGATTATCGCTATCCGTTTTTAGCAGAGAACTAACAACACTTGCGAAGTTTTAAAACGGCTTGGCCCACAAATTCACCATTGAAAACCAAGCAATTAAAAATAAAGCTTCGCAAATATATCCACAAAAGGCCGGTTAATCCGGCCTTTTTATTTTTTCATTTTCCTGTAAGCCGAAGGCGATACATGCATCCATTTGCTAAACAGGCGAGAAAAATAATAAGGATCTTTAAAGCCAACCGTATTCGAAATCTGTTTGATAGAAAAATCGGTAAATTGCAGCTGCTGACAGGCTTTTTGTATTTTGAGGTGGTTAAAATAGTCGGTAGGCGAATACCCGGTAGCCGACCTGAACACCAAAGAAAAATGCGAAACAGAGAGATTAGCCCTATCGGCAAAATCTTTAAGGGCAATGCTGGCGCCTAGGTTATGTTGCATAAACTTAATTACTTCGCTTACCACCTGGTTGCTGTTTTTCAGTTCTACGCGACCAAATTTGTCTTCATACAAAATAGAAGAAAGGAAATGGTAAAAGGCCATGGTGATGAAACGCAGGTTGTCGTCGCTGTAGCCGTTTTCGAGGGTAAGGTAGATTTCCTCAAAAATCCTGATCCGGTTTTCGTTAAAGATGATTTTGGGTTCCAGGCCACTCACCTGCTCGGAAATGAGCTCGATAATCTGTCCTGATAACTTGCCTTTAAAATGAACCCAATAAATACTCCAGGGATTTTGCTCGTCGGCGCCATAGCTATGTTTGGTACCGAGGGGAATGATAAAAAAAGTAGACGGCGAGATTGCCACCGGCTGCCCTTCCACTTCTATCCAGCCCGTGCCATCAACGCAATAAATTAAGATGTGCTGTTCGGCGCCTTCCTCGCGCACTACAAAATGGTTTTTGGCTTTCGGAAAATAACCAATATCGGTAATATAAATCTGTTTGGTAATGGGATCTTTCTTTAAAAAAGTGCTTTCAACCTTTTTGGGCAGCACAATATGCCTTTGGCCCTCAAAGCCCTCTCTTTTTTTGATTCTTACCAGGGATTGATGTTTTTTCATGGCAGCATAAACCTCCTGGCCTTGACAAAGACGAGCAAACGAGGTTATATTTGGTTTTCTTTGCCGAAAGATAGCAAAAGATAGTTACAACAAAAGCTGATGACCTCAGGCAGGGCATAGTTTTATTTGTTTCTTTTAAATGTCCATGCTATCTTTAGGTACAGATGAAAATCGACAAGGACAAAAGCGAGTTTTTAGACGAGGTAATCGAGCAGTGGAAAACCGACGGACTGATAGATGCTGATACCGAAACCAAGCTGAAAAAAAGTTACGAAACCAAGGCTTTCGACTGGCTAAGGTTGGCTCAATATTCTTTTTGGATTGCCATGGCCTGTGGTTTCATCTCGCTTGGCGCATTTTTGATAGACGATTCGGTACTCAACTACCTGAAAAGAATATACCAAACGCCCAACATCATCATCAGCATTTTATCAGCTGCTGGTGCCGGCTGGCTGTACTATGTTGGCTTTAAGCGCAAAAAACACCATAGCGAACGCAGGTTTAGCAACGAGGCCATCCTGTTTAGTGCCATTCTGCTCACCGCCAACGCCCTTGCTTACTTCGGCAAAACCATCGATAACGGCAGCAGACATTTTTCTGTTCTCATTCTCATTTCGGTATTTGTTTATGGTACCATCGGCTACCTGTACCGTTCTAAACTGACTTGGATTTTTGCCCTGATTTCGTTGGCAGCTTGGTTCGGCACAGAAACCGGTTACCTGAGTAGAAGCAATTATTATTTCCTGGGCATGAACTACCCCTTGCGCTTTGTATTTTTTGGGCTGGCGGTAACTGCATTGGCCTTTTTGTTGCGCAACCATAAAAAATGGGGCTATTTTTTTGAGGCGAGCTATGTTTGCGGCATGGTTTATCTATTTGTATCGCTGTGGTTTTTATCGGTTTTTGGCAATTATGGAACATTGGAAGCCTGGTATGGCATCAAGCAACTGAGCCTGTTCTATTACGCCATTGTTTCGGCAGGAGCTTGCCTCCTCAGCATTTGGGCTGGCCTAAAATACAGAGACGAAGTGGCGCGCGAATTTGGCATCACCTTCTTGTTCCTGAACCTATATACCCGCTATTTCGAATACTTTTGGGACAGTTGGCACAAGGCTCTTTTCTTTTTGGTGCTTGCGGCTTCTTTTTGGCTCATTGGCCGTAAGGCCGAAAAAATCTGGAACCTCGAGTTTCTCAAATGAACCATCAAGCCCTACCCTAAGCAAGGCTTCATGCCAATTAGCGGCGTGTATTCCAATAAAAAAGCCATCTCCTAAGAGACGGCTTCTATTCAATTGACAATTGTTTTGCTTATTTATTGGCCTTCATTTTATACACCGGCGAAATATCAGCTGCGCTAGAAGCACTTACCTTCATGTCGCTGATCAAACCTGTTTTAAGGCTGTACACCCAAGCGTGTACTGATAGCTCCTGGCCTGCGGCCCAGGCATTTTGCACAATCGAGGTGCTCATGATATTGGCTGCACCCTCAATGGCATTCAACTCTACCAAACGATCAAATTTACGGGTTTGGTCTTTAATGGTATCCAGTTCCCTGTCGTGAATGCGGTAAACATCCTTGATATTTCTCAACCAGTTGTCAATCAGGCCAACCTGCTTATCGCCAAGCGCCGCATTTACGCCACCGCAGCCATAATGGCCACAAACGATTACATGTTTTACTTTAAGCACGTTTACCGAATAATCCAATACGCTCAGCAGGTTCATGTCGGTATGTGTAACCACATTGGCAATATTACGGTGTACAAAGATATCGCCAGGCAAGGTATTGGTAATCTGGTTGGCGGGTACACGACTGTCGGAACAGCCGATCCATAGTACCGGAGGAGTCTGTCCAGCAGCCAAGCGGTCGAAAAAAGTGGGATCTTCATTTAAGGTTGCAGCAACCCATTCTTTATTGCCTTGCAATAAGCTCTCATAAGTAATAGCTTCTTGACGGTTATCTTTTTCTACATTTTTTGCGCACATAATTTTATGATTTAATTTCTTCTACAATCTTGTTATTTAATTTAGGCACAGTGTAATGACTTTTAATGTGCTCTAAAGTTACGATAATGCCTTTAGTATAAGCATTATGTTTGTAATTAAAAATGGTCTCCAATACATCTGGATCGATATACCTGGCATTTGAACCATCGATAATGACATTGGTTTCTTTCGGGATATTGGTTAACAATACCTGAATAGAGGCCTTGTTTAAAAAAGATACCTCTTCGGCCAGCTTAATCCTGATGTTTTTCTTGTTTCCCTCCTCTTGTACTTTATAAAAGAAAGGGTTGCGCATGTTGGTACGCAACAAGTAAAAAATAGAGAAAGCCATACCAATAGCAACCCCTTTCAACAAATCGGTAAGTACTACGGCCAGCACGGTAACCACAAAAGGAACAAACTGATCCCATCCTTTATGGTACATGTGCTTAAACAGCGAAATGCGTGTCAATTTGTAACCGGTTACCAAAAGTACAGCGGCCAAACAGGCCAAAGGGATCATATTGATCAGCTTCGGAATGAACAGCAGCGACAGCAGCAACAAGGTACCGTGTATAATGGTCGACATTTTAGTGCGGCCACCTGCATTTACGTTGGCCGAGCTGCGTACAATTACCGAAGTCATAGGCAAACCGCCCAACATGCCGCTGGCCATGTTGCCAAAACCTTGGGCCACCAATTCGCGGTTGGTTGGCGTTACCCTTTTAATCGGATCGATTTTATCAACCGCCTCGATACCCAGCAAGGTTTCTAAACTGGCCACCACGGCAATAGTTAAGCCAACTATCCAAACCTGTTTGTTGCCAATGGCCGAAAAGTCGGGCGTGCTGAACAGGCCCTTAAATTCTTCCCAGCCGTTAAACAAAGGAATATTCACCATCTGATCGGCCCTCAGCTGATAGCTGGTGCCCTGGAAAGCCAAAGCCAGTCCAACGCCCAGTATCACCACCAAAAAAGGGGCAGGCACCGTGTTGAGCTTTTTGATTTTTGGCCAAAAAACCAGGATGGCTATAGACAGCAAACTGATTACAATAGCGGCCAGGCTCAATCCATTTACGGCATGCAAAATAGCCGAAAAGGTATTGTCGCCATCTTTTTGAAGAAAGCCTTCGTCGCCAAAATAATCCTTGTCTACACCTATAGCATGAGGCAGCTGCTTTAAGATAAGCAATACGCCGATACCGGCCAGCATACCTTCAATTACGCTCGATGGAAAGTAATTACCAATGGTGCCGGCCTTGATAAGGCCGAGCACCATTTGGATAGCACCTGCCAAAACCACAGCAAGTAAGAAGACCTGGTAGCTGCCTAGCGAGGCAATTGCACCCAGAACAATAGCAGTTAAACCCGCAGCCGGTCCGCTAACACTTAATTGCGAACCACTCATAGCGCCTACCACAACGCCTCCCACGATACCGGCAATTAAACCGGCAAACAATGGAGCGCCAGAGGCCAAGGCAATGCCCAAACATAAAGGCAAGGCCACTAAAAACACAACTATACTCGATGGTATATCGCGTTTTAAATTCTTTTTTAAGAAATATTTATTAATACCCGACCCTGAGGTCGAACCCACATTTTCCATAATAAACTCGCGTTAAATTTTATTTTTTTCATAAGAAATCGTCCCACAGCCACTGCTGCAGTTCACATTTTGACGATAAAAGTAAAAGCCTATGAAAAGTTAGGAGGCGGTGTGGGTACCGAAGGATGATAAGGGTCTACATATCGCCGAGAATGCTCTATAAAACTGTTTGTTACCCCGTAATCGATTTCGAGGGGCACATAAGTCAGATCATAGCGATAGAACATCAGTTTATGGTCGGCAAACTTTACGCTGCCTTTGGCCGTATCGTCGCCATGGTTCTCTGCCTCAAGCTGCATAATCACTGCATTCATCAGACTTTTGTCTAAGTGGGCAAAAAATACTGGCGCGCCAGAAATTACCATCTTTGCCGTAAAGATGCCCATAAAGGCAATCACGATAAATAAACGGTATTTTCTAAACCACATAAATCTTTTGTTTTTTCGATTTCTCCAAAAATAGTTCCAAAAGCATCAAAGTGACAAATAAAATGGTAAAAAAAATGTAATTAAATAATCGTCTTTCGCAAAACCGGTGCCCAAGGCCGGGCTAAAAAATAATTTCTGTTCGAAAAGCTATGGATTAACCGTAATTTCACGGCCCAAAGCGCATGCTACTTTATATCGCTGCAAAACCATTTGTAAAAAATGAAAAAAGGTCTCTTTTTGTTCGTTTGTTTATGTCCGCTTTTGGCCATGGCGCAAAACAACAATGCTCCGTCTTCGTATGATATACACGACATTAAAATTACGGGCTATCTGCAAACCCAATTCCAGAAAGCACAGTCGGCAGGAATTACTTCCTTTTCTGGCGGAGATTTTTCGGCAAACAGCGACAGCCGCTTCATCATCAGGCGCGGCCGACTTAAAATAGACCGGGTAGACAAATATTCAAGCATTGTTTTCCAAATAGACGCCACCCAGAACGGCGTGAACCTGATGGATGCCTTTATTCAGCTCCACGCACCTTCCGTACCCGAATTGCTGTTTACCGCCGGCTTGTTTAACCGACCTTTCGGCTACTCGATCATCTACTCTTCGGGCTATCGCGATTTTCCGGAAAGAGCACGCGTGTTTCAAACCTTGATGCCCAGGGAAAGGGATTTAGGCGCAATGGTTTCTTTCCATCCCCAAAAAATAGCCAAGTTTTTAACAGCCGATTTTGCCGTAATCAATGGCAGCGGGCTTTCGGCGCGGGATTATGACTCAAAAAAAGACATGGTAGGTGGCCTTAACTTCAAATTCGACAGTTTGGCCAATAAAAAACTGCACATCGGCTTTGGGGGCTCATTTTACAAGGGCTCTGTGCGCAGCAATACCGACACTTATTATACCAACAACGGCCATGGCTTTGCCAGCAATACCAGCGCCAGCAATATAGGCAGCAACCTAAAGCGCAACTATTACGGCGCCAACCTGCAGGTGCAATACGACAATGCTTTTGGCACCACCAGCCTCAAAACCGAGTATATAGCAGGCACCCAGCCCGGCGTAGCCAGCAGCGCCAGTTTGGCAGGCCCCTATGCCAGCCAAAGCTTTGCCACGCAGCCTGCCACCAACCTTTACCTACGCCATTTTAACGGCTACTATATTTGGTTGACACAACAAATTGCCAAAACCAGGTTTAGCGTAATCATGGCCTACGACGTATACGACCCCAATACAGATATCGACGAAAAAGAAATCGGATTGGCCGGCAACAACACTACTGCGGGCGATATTAAGTATGGAACTTTGGGCTATGGGCTAACCTGTGCCTTAAGCTCGCGATTAAAGCTTACCGTTTACAACGAACATGTGACAAACGACGGCACTACCCTATCGGGCTACCAGAGCGATTTAAAGGACAATGTATTGACCACGCGTTTGCAATACCGCTGGTAATTTCTAATTTTAAAAAAATCCATTTTGAAAGAATGAAGAATAAAATCGAAAGCTTACAGCATAAAATAAAAAGCGCCCATTTGGGCGGAGGCCAGGCGCGCATTGACAGTCAGCATCAAAAAGGCAAGCTCACTGCCCGCGAGCGCATCCATTTTCTGTTAGACGAAGGCAGCTTTGAAGAAATAGGCATGCTGGTAACCCACCGCAGCACCGATTTTGGCATGGAACAGGAAAAATACCTGGGCGACGGCGTAATTACCGGCTATGGCACGGTTAATGGCCGTTTAACTTATGTTTTTTCGCAAGATTTTACCGTTTTTGGAGGCTCGCTTTCCGAAACTCATGCAGAAAAGATCTGCAAAATCATGGAAATGGCCATGAAAAACGGCGCACCTATCATTGGTTTAAACGACAGTGGCGGTGCCCGTATACAAGAAGGCGTGGTTTCTTTGGGCGGTTATGCCGATATCTTTTACCGTAACGTCCAGGCTTCCGGAGTTATTCCGCAGCTTTCGGCCATTATGGGCCCCTGTGCCGGTGGCGCGGTATACTCGCCAGCCATTACCGATTTTATTTTAATGGTCGAAAATACTTCCTACATGTTTGTAACCGGCCCGAATGTGGTTAAAACCGTTACGCACGAAGAAGTAAGCGCTGAAGAATTGGGCGGCGCTACTACGCATGCCACCAAATCGGGTGTGACTCATTTTGCCTGCGCCAACGAGCTCGACGCCATTAGCCATGTCAAAAAACTGTTGAGCTACATGCCTCAAAACTGTGAAGAAAGGCCTACCAGTCTGGCCTACGAAACAGGTAACGAAAACAGGCCTGCATTAAACGAATTGTTGCCACAAAATGCTTCGCAACCTTATGATATCAGGGATGTGGTAGCCGAAGTAATAGACACCGATAGCTTTTTGGAAGTACACGCCGCTTATGCCGAAAACATTGTGGTGGGCTTTGCCCGCCTGGCAGGGCGCAGCATTGGCATTGTGGCCAACCAGCCCGCTTATTTGGCTGGGGTTTTAGACAACCATGCTTCGGTAAAGGCGGCCCGTTTTGTACGCTTCTGCGATTGCTTTAACATTCCGTTGCTTGTTTTTGAAGACGTACCTGGATTTTTGCCAGGAACAGACCAAGAATGGAACGGCATTATCAGCAATGGCGCCAAATTATTGTATGCCTTTAGCGAAGCTACCGTACCTAGAATTACGGTAATTACCCGCAAGGCCTATGGTGGCGCCTACGATGTAATGAACTCGAAACACATCGGCGCCGACATGAACTACGCTTGGCCAAGTGCCGAAATTGCGGTAATGGGTGCCAAAGGCGCGGCCGAGATCATTTTCAAAAGAGAAATCAGCAATGCCGAAAATCCACAGGAAAAATGGCTGGAGAAAGAAAAACTGTATTCGGAAATCTTTGCCAACCCTTACCGCGTGGCCGAACGTGGCTTTGTAGACGAGGTTATCGAACCTTCGCAAACCCGCATCAAGCTGATCAAGGCTTTTAAAATGCTCGAAAACAAAGTGGTAAACAATCCAAGAAAAAAACACGGCAATATACCTTTGTAAGGTAAAAAGGCAGGAGTAAAGGGGTGGAAGGCAGTACCAGCAACGATTTTTGAATCTGTTGTCTTCCATCCCCCAACTTTGATCTCCTTAGTCTTCCGCCTGCTACCCTCAACCTTAAATCTCTCTACCCATGTTGAAGCGAGCCGATATTTTATTGATGGCCTTTTGCACAGGCCTCATTGTAGCCAACATTTATTATTGCCAACCATTGGTGATCTTAATTGCACAAGATTTTGGCGTTAGTGAAACCATGGCAGGCAAAACCACCTACCTTACCCAGGCAGGCTATGCCCTCGGCCTTTTCTTGCTGGTGCCGTTGGGCGATATGTTCGAACGCAAAAAGCAGATCCTGGTTATTACCGGATTGGCTATTTTGGCACTTTTGCTGGCCGCTGCTTCCAAAAGCTTCTTTGTATTGGAAGTAGCCAGCTTTCTGATTGGCGCCTGCTCTATCGTACCCCAACTGATTTTGCCTTTAACTGCCAACTTAAGCGACGACAGCAACCGTGGGTACAATATTGGCATTGTAATGAGTGGCTTGCTGGTCGGTATTCTCGCCTCGCGGGCGGTAAGTGGCAGCATTGGCTTTTGGCTGGGCTGGCGTGCTGTTTATTACATGGCAGCCGGAATTTGCCTTTTGTTGATTGCCCTCATGGCCAAGCGGTTTCCCAAAAGCTTCCCCTCATTTAAAGGCAATTATGCACAGCTGATGGGCTCGATGTTCAGCTACATCAAATCGCAACCCGTGTTGCGCGAAACTTCGATCATTAACTTTTTGGCCTTTGCCATTATCAGTGGTTTTTGGACCGTAATGGTACTTTTTCTGGCCAATCCGCCCTATAATTACCAAACTTTGCAAATCGGCCTGTTTGGCATTGCAGGTGCAGCAGGTGCCTTGGCCGCCCCTTTGGTGGGCAAATTGAGTGATGGTGGTAATCCACGCCAGAACCTGATGAAAGGCTTTATCCTGCAATTGGTAAGCATAGCGCTGTTCTATTTCATCGGCACAGCCGTTATTCCTTTTATTATTGGCATTGTTTTGATCGATATTGGTCAGCAGGCTATCCATGTAACCAATCAAACCCGTATTTACACCCTCATTCCAGAGGCCCGAAACCGACTCAATACCATCTTCATGTCGGTAAGTTTTGTAGGCGCCAGTTGCGGTTCTGCTTTAGGTTTGCTATTTTGGGAACATGGGGGCTGGAATTTGTTCTGTTATGGAATGACGGCCATCGTAGTGGTTAATATCTTGATTTATCAGTTTTATAGCCGCAAAAAGTTCAATCCTTAACCTCAACAACCATTTATGCCATCTAGGTACATATTCATCCTTTTAACAATCATTTGCTTTAACATGGCCAAGGCTCAGGACACGGTTAGAACAGATCAGCCAACGGAAGTAAAATCGATGAACAAAATCAGTTTAAATCTGTTTGGCATAACCGCCGAAAGGGAGCAAAAAGTGGGTCGCATAACTACTGTTAATGGTGGCCTTGGTGTTTTTGGCACCTATGTGTATGGCACGGCCATCCATTACAATAGTGTAACCAACCAGATTACCTTCAAAAAATACAACGATTTTAAATTTTATCCGGTAGTATATGGTGGTATTAAGCACTACTATAATTTTAAGCAACGCATCAAGAAAGGGAAAAAGACTTCGAACAATGGCGCAAATTATGTAGGACTGGATGTGATGGGCGTATTCCCTACCCTTTTTGAAGATGATACCCTGCTTTCTTCGCAACTGAACATCGCTCCGCGATGGGGTTTTCAACGCAGGTTAGGCAACAAAGGAACTTTCGAATTTGGTATAGGTCCGGCAATGGCCTTCGCTCAAGGCAACACTTATTATGGTGCTACCGGCAAAATTGCCTTTAGTCTTTTACTATAATTGATGGAAGCAGTAGTAGAACAGCTATTTCCCTCGTTAACCTGGCGCATCAGGCATATCGCCATGTATCCAGACCAGCCTTACGATTTCGTAAAGCTGGAAAACGATTTTGAGGGCACCCATTTTGGCCTTTACTTGAACCACGAACTTACCGGAGTGGTTTCTCTATTTGTAGATGGCCACATTGGCCAGTTTCGAAAATTGGCTATTTTGCCCGAAGCACAGGGCCAGGGCCTAGGAAAACAACTGATGGAATACCTGATCGATTACTGCCAGGTGCAAAAACTGACCAAATTATGGTGCAACGCACGGGTAAATGCCAAAGAATTTTATCTTAAATTTGGCTTTGTAGCAACCGACAAAACCTATACCGCAGCCGGCTACGACTTTGTGGTGATGGAAAAGACATTATAGATTTAGATTTAACCGCTCAGAAAAATAGACTAATTAGATTTTAACGATCTACGCCAATCGTAATTCGTAAATCTAAACTTAAAAATAAGATTATGGCAAAGAAAAAAGACGAAGCTAGCCTGCCGAAAGCGCAGGAAAAAAAGAAAAAACATGTGCCTGTAGTGACTAAAAAATCGTTGCAGTTTTTTGAAAAATATATCAATAATGCCGCGCCCACCGGTTATGAGTGGAATGGACAGAAGCTCTGGCTGGAATATTTGAAACCGTATATCGACGAGCATTTCATCGACAATTATGGCACTGCCGTAGGCGTTATCAATCCTAAGGCCAGCTATAAAGTGGTTATCGAGGCCCATGCCGACGAAATTTCGTGGTACGTAAACTATATCACCAGCGATGGTTTGATTTATGTGATCCGCAACGGAGGTTCTGACCATCAGATTGCTCCTTCCAAACGTGTGAACATCCACACCGAAAAAGGCTATGTAAAAGCGGTATTCGGCTGGCCAGCCATCCACACCCGCCATGGCGAAAAAGAACAGGCTCCAGAACTTAAGAATATCTTTTTAGATTGCGGCTGTACCAGCAAAGAAGAAGTTGAAGCCTTGGGCGTGCATGTAGGCTGCGTAATTACCTACGAAGACGAGTTCATGGTATTGAACGACCGTTATTATGTGGGTCGTGCGCTGGATAACCGTGCTGGTGGCTTTATGATTGCCGAAGTAGCCCGTTTGCTCAAAGAAAACAAGAAAAAACTGCCTTTTGGTTTGTACATCGTCAACTCGGTACAGGAAGAGATTGGCCTGCGTGGCGCCGAAATGATTGCCCAGCGCATTAAGCCAAATGTGGCTATCGTAACCGATGTAACCCACGATACCACTACCCCAATGATCAGCAAGATTACCCAAGGCGATTTGGCCTGTGGCAAAGGTCCGGTGGTTTCTTATGCCCCTGCGGTACAAACCAACCTGAACAAATTATTAATTAAAACTGCCGAGAAGAACGAAATTCCATTCCAGCGTCAGGCTTCATCGCGCTCAACCGGAACCGATACCGATGCCTTCGCCTATTCTAACGGCGGCGTACCTTCGGCCTTGATTTCGTTGCCTTTGCGCTACATGCACACCACCGTAGAAATGGTGCACAAAGAAGATGTTGACAATGTAATCAGTTTGATTTACGAAAGTTTATTGAACATCAAAGCCGATCAGGATTTTAGGGAATTTAAGTAAGGTAGAAGGCTGGAAGACGGGAGGTTTAAGGTTAGCTGATTAGTGCAACCTGAAAACTGCCAAGCTCAAACTCAATAAAGCCCGAGGAATTATTTCTCGGGTTTTTTAATAGCCAATGTTTTGCGCTTAATTAATCGGCAGGCTGTAAAAAGTTCATATATTTTACATTATTTTGCGCAACAAAATCGTTTTAATCAGTAAATCAACTGCTTAACACTTGCTTTGCTCCGCTACAAAGCTTATTTTTGAAGTTCAACACCATTAAACCAAACTTGTCAAGTCGTATACATATCAACTCGTTCGAAGAATTGTTTAGAAACAACTATGCAAAGCTATGCCACTTTGCCTTCCAGTTTCTGAAAGACGAGGATGTGGCTAAAGACATTGTACAAGAAACCTTTACCACTTTTTGGGACAGCCAGCAAAGCCTGCAGGTAGAGCCGAATGCCATCAGCTCCTTTCTGTATGCTTCGGTTAGAAATGCATGTTTAAACAAACTGCGCAGGCTAAAGCTAGAAAACGGCTACTTGAACAATCAGGAAGCCGATCCGTTTGAAGAAGCCATTGGCCTCAATTCGATGATCCGATCTGAAGTGATTGCCGAATTGCACAAAGCCATTACAACCCTCCCCAAAAACTGCCAGCTCATTTTCCGTATGGGCTATTTAGAAGGATTGAAAAATCCGCAGATTGCTGCCGAACTCGGAATCAGCATCAACACGGTAAAAACCCAGAAAAAACGTGGCCTCGAGCTGATTAAAATGCGTGTAAACCCCGATTTCTTGGCTTTAGCGCTGATTTTATTGGCCCATCAACAATAATTTTCAAAAAAAGTTCATTTTCTTTTCACCCGCTTTTGCTTTTCAGGTTTCTTACCTAAGAATATGAAAACGCAAAAAGACCCCGAACTCATTGGCAAACTGATGACCAAGTTCCTCAAAAACGAACTTTCTGAACAAGAAAGCAAGGATTTTGAGCTTTGGCTAGCCAGCGACCCTAAAAATATAACGCTTTTAGAATCTTTCCGCGATACGCCCAGCGTACAAGAAGAACTCAACTATTTCAACGCGATAGATACGGATAAAGATTGGGCCATGCTTTCCAATAAACTGAACTTGAAGCCATCGCCTAAGCTAAGCTGGATTAAAATCGTAAGTTACGGCGCCGCGGCTATGCTTCTCCTGGTGGCAGGAATTGGTCTTTATCGATATACGGCTAGTCAAAGCGCAAAAACGCCTGTGCTCGCTTTACAAACCGACACCTACGATATTAAACCCGGAGGCCTGAAAGCCCAGTTCATTGCAGCCGATGGCTCATCAACGGTTCTTAATGGCAAAACAGCTCAGGAAACAGATGCCAACCTCGGCACCAAAGAAGGTTTTTTATGGGTAAAAAATACCGGCCGACAAAAAAACGGCTATAACCAATTAAAAACCCCAAAGGCCGGCGAATACAAGATGATACTGCCCGATGGCACCAAAGTATTTCTCAATTCGGCCTCTAGCCTCAGGTTTTCGAACAATTTTAACAAAGGCGACAGGCGTGTAGAACTTGATGGAGAAGCCTACTTTGAGGTAGCCCACAACCAAGACCTGCCCTTTGTGGTCAAATTCAACAAAACCGAAGTGGAGGTGCTCGGAACGCACTTCAACATTTCGGCCTACAGCGAAGAAACCACCAAAACAACCTTGTTGGAAGGAGCCATCAAAATCAGGACGGAAAAAGACCAGGGCATCCTTAAGCCTGGCGACGAAGCCAATGTGGCCAATGGCGTGCTGAACGTACAAAAAGCAGATACTTATAAGTCGATAGCCTGGAAAGAAGGCATGTTCTATTTCCATGAAGACGGCATTACCGAAATATTAGACCAGATTGCCCGCTGGTACGATGTTAAAATAGAATACAAGGGTACCCCAGGCACCAAAAAATATAGCGGCGATATCCGCAGGGAAGCAAGCCTCAACCAGGTACTGCAAATGCTGAACGCGGTGAGCGGTGCCCAATTTGACCTTAAAGACCGAACTGTAACTGTAAATTTTTAACCAACAAACCCTTAAACAACACTATGCCATAAACACAAACAACAAACTATTACAGAAGAGGCACAAAAAAGCCGGGAACACCGCCATGTTCCCGGCCCAACTTGTGTTTGTTCTTTCGACAAATTATTGAAATAAACCGATTTAAAAACTACACAAACAAAAATATGAAACATTTCCTTCTCGGCAAGTATCCGAGAAAGTATAAACTATTGAATAGAACCACACTATTAGTTATGAAGTTAACTATTTTCTTGTTGATCGCTGGTTGTTTGGGTGTACATGCATCGAGCTTTGCCCAAAAAATAACCTTGTCTGTACGCAATGCAGGCATAGAAAGCGTATGCACCGATATTAAAAAGCAAAGTGGTTTTTCCTTTTTGTATGATGCAACCGTATTAAAAAAATCTGGTACGGTAAGCCTCGAGCTCAAAGAAGCAACGATTGAAAGTGCCCTGAAACAGATGACCGCCGGCAAGGCGCTCGATTATCGCATTATCGATAAAACGGTGATCATTACCGAGGCTAAGCCCTTAGTGCAGCGCGACGATATCACCGTTAAGGGCGTGGTGCGATCAAAAGAAGACCCAGGAACACCCAATATGCCTTTGCCTGGCGCCGTAATTGCCATTAAAGGCACCAAAAAGGCCGTGGTTGCCGATGCCGATGGCAATTACACCATCAAGACACCAGCCGATGCCATTTTGGTGTTCACCCTGATCGGCTATGGCACCAAGGAAATTCCCGTAAACGGCCAAACCTCAATTGATGTAGTGTTACTACAAACTGCCAGCGAATTGCAAGAGGTAATCATTACTGCTTACGGCACTTCCGAGAAAAAGGAGAACCAGATTGGCAGTGCTGCGCAGGTAACCAGCAAAGACCTGGTTCGCAAGCCATCAAACCGGGTAGACGCTTTATTGGAGGGTTTGGTAGCTGGTTTTCAATACGAGCAACAAGGCGCATCGCTTAGCAGTGCGCGCCCAAGGTTCCAAAGTCGCATCCGTGGCGAGGCTTCGTTCAGCGCCTCTAACGACCCACTTTGGGTTATTGACGGCATCCCTTACAACACGGGCGATGAAACCAACATGATTCCGGGTACGCAGACTAGCATCAGTCCACTGACATTTCTCAATCCCAACGACATCGAGTCGATCACGGTACTTAAAGATGCTACCGCCACTTCAATTTATGGCGCAAACGGCTCTAATGGGGTAATCCTCATCACCACCAAGAAAGGAAAATCGGGTAAATTGGCAGTCGACTATAGCTTCAGAACCGGCATCAATGTATTGACCAACAACCGCTTCCATGTATTGAATGCCGACCAATACCGTGAGCTATACCGCGAATCTTATTTAAACAATACGGCCTTAGATCCAAGCAAAATGCCTGATTTAGGCACCGGAGGTATCGATTGGTACAATACTTTTTTTCGCAACGGCGTTAACATGCAACACGATCTTTCGATTGCTGGAGGCACCGAAAAAACCAGGTATTATGTTTCGGCAGGCTATTTCAACGAAAAGCCGATCATGATTGCCAACGAAACGCAAAGGTTCTCAACCAGGGCCAATATCGACCAGAAAGTGAATAAATCAATCGACCTTTTCTTGAGAGTAGGCGCTTCTTACAACGTCAACAACCTATTTTCGCCGGGCGACACCTATTTTGTAAACAGGCCGATTGACGGCATTTATAATCCTGACGGTTCTTTTGTACTAAAGCCTTACAACACCTATGCAGAAGCCAAACTGAATGACGACAGGCAACGTACCGTAGCAGTAACCGGCAGCATTGGTGGCACGGCCAGGATTTTGCCTTGGCTTACTTTTACCAGTACCAATGGTATTGATTATGGCAAAACCAGAGAAAACATCTATGGCTCGATGTATACTTTTAGCGAGCGTGGCGAAGGCATGGCCTACAAGGGCAACAGCAAAAACTTTAACTGGGACAGCCAGCAACGCCTCAACTTCGATAAACGATTTAACCGCCATGCCATCTCTGCCCTATTGGGTGCCGAAGCCAGGAGCGAAGACCGCAACTCGTTCTCTGTTACAGGCTATGGCTTCCCTGATGACCAGGTGAGAAACGTAGATTACGCTACCCGAACCACTTCGCTTCCATCCGGAGCCGAAAAAACTGGGGTATCTTATTACGGACAAGCAAGATATACCTTTGACAACAGGTATAGTGTTTTGGGCAGTTTCCGTAGAGATGCCAACTCCGACTTTGGTTCTGACGTGAAATGGGCAACCTTCAACTCGGTAGGTGCTTCGTATACCATCAGCAACGAAAAATTCTGGCACATTAAGCCTATCGATTTTGCCAAGCTTAAAATCAGTTACGGCACCAACGGCAACTCGAGGATCGGGGCCTACAAATCGAAAGGAATTTACAGCTTTACCAATACCACTGCTTATAATGGCCAGGAAGGTGCCATTATGACTTCGGGCGAAAACCCAGTGCTTTCGTGGGAAACTACCTACCTCATTAATGGGGGCTTGAGTTTGGGCTTGTTCAAGCGCATCTCGATGGAAATCGAGTTTTACCGCAATACCACCAAAGGTATCTTGGATGCGGTTGACGTAACCCGCACAACCGGCTTTACCCGGATTTTGCAAAACGTAGGCTCGGTGAGAAACAGTGGTGTTGAGTTGACCTTGAATACACAAAACATCATTAAGGACAACTTTCAATGGACCACTTCTTTCAACATTGCTCACAACAACAATAAGATCTTAAAACTCTACAACGGCAATGACAAGGTGCTTGACCTGACCATGAGGCGTGAAGGCGAGGATGCCAATGCATTTTACCTGATCCGTTGGGCGGGTGTAGACCCACGCGATGGCGGCCCGCTTTGGTACGATAGAAACGGCAACATTACCAAGGTTTTCGACCTGAACAACCGTGTAATTGTAGGTTCTAGTACGCCTGATTTTTATGGTGGTATGACTAACCATTTCCAGTACAAGGATTTTACGCTGTCGGCACTGCTTATTTACAATGTGGGCGGCTACGCTTTTAGCGACTTGCAACGCGATGCCGAATCGGATGGCAGAAATCTGGCCGACGACAACCAGTCGACCAACCTGCTCGACCGCTGGAGAGAACCTGGCGACCTGAGCAACATTCCAAAATCCGTGCTGTACGAGAATGCGAATAACGGCCGTAACTCTACCCGTTTCCTGCATAAAAAAACAAGCTTGCGCCTGCAAAACATCAGCTTGAATTATGGCCTTCCCAAAAAATGGCTCAGCAAGATCAAGCTGCAAAGGGCCAATGTTTATTTCCAGGCAGACAACGTAGGTTTTTGGACACCTTATGCAACGCCATCGAACAGAAACGATTACAAAAATTCATTTAATGCCTACCCGCAGCCTTTGACCCTGTCATTTGGTTTAACTGTTGGCTTATAAGATTTTAAGATACTGAAATGAAAAGAAACACCTATATTTTAACCTTATTGGCCATAGCCTGTATCGCTTTGGCTTCCTGCAAAAAGTTTCTGGAGAAAGAGCCTATCGGAAAAACCGGAAAAATCACCTTGTTCGAAACCGTGGAAGGGGCCAACAAAGCCATGAGCGGGGTCTACAATTTGATGCTTTCCTATTACAAAACCTCGTTTGGCCTGTATGCCGATATCGCTTCAGACAATGTTATTCGCGGTACCAAGGCGAATGTACTGCTCCCTCAGTTCAATTTTCAGAGCGTAGCCAGCGACGATGCCTTGGCTGTTGGCGATCTTTGGCTCAATGGCTACGGAGCCATCAACAACATCAACAACATCATCAATGCCATTCCCGAACTGAAGTCTAAATTTCCGTCACAAACCAAAACACTCGATTCGATTTATGGTCAAAGTTTGGCTTTAAGAGCCTTGTGCCACCTGAACCTGAGCCTGGTTTATGCGCAGCCTTACAACTATACTTCAGATGCCTCTCATTTAGGCATTCCGGTAGTACTTAAAACCCCAAATCCTGGCGAGGCCGTGGCACGCAAAACCATGAAGGAAACCTATGCGCAGATTATTACTGACCTGAGCAATGCCCTGCCGCTGCTGCAGCAACATACCAACCATACCACACAGGCGGCGATGAGTTACCAGGCTGCACTGGCCCTATTATCGAGAGTATACCTGTACAAGGGCGATTGGGAACAAAGCATTGCCTATGCCAACCTGGTGATTAACGACACCAACTACAAACTGGCCAGCAACAGCGAATATTTCTCGGTATTTAACACCTACCCAGCCGATAATGCCGCTACCAAGCTCGAAAGCATTTTTCTGCTCAGCAACAAAGGCCTTACGTCTAATGGTTCGAGCATTTACACCGTTTACTCGGATGCTGTTGGCGCCCAATACAATACGGCAGCCAAGCTGACCAATTTCTTCGACGGCGACGACATCAGGTTGACCAAAATGTTTACCATTCCGATTTCGGGCGATAATGCCGGCAAATCGGTGACCAAAAAATATGGCGATGGCACCGTAACTTCTATCACTCCGCAGGTAATCCAAGTCATCAGGCTGTCGGAAGTTTATTTGAACCGTGCCGAGGCCAAATGGCAATTGCAACGCTATGCCGAGGCTGCCGAAGACCTGCGTATCATTTCGCAAAGGGCGCACCCAAGCCGTACCATTACCATTACCTACAGCTCTAACGACGACTTGTACAAACAGATTGCCAACGAACGCAACCGGGAGCTTTGTTTTGAAAACCACCGCTTCTTTGACCTGGCCCGCCGCAAGGAGAACCTGCAACGCGGTGCCGACTGCAATGCCAATACCTGCAGCTTCAACTATCCTAACAGCAGGTATGTTTTACCTATCCCTGCCAAGGAAATAGACGCCAACAAATCGATTATTCAAAACCCTGCCTATACCAATTAGTCATGAAAAGAAAAACAACATCCTTTGCCGCAATGCTCTGCTTGGTTTTTTTAATGCTGAGTTCGGCTTGCAAAAAAGAAACCACGCCATACAACCATCCATTTTTTCACATCATGGTCGATAACCAAAGTGCCGTAGATGTACTTTCGAACCGTAAAGACGTGGTGAACTACAATGTTTACCTCAGTGCAGAACTCCAATTCGAACCCATCGACGTAACCTACGAAATTACGGTAGGCAATGGCTTGCAGGAAGGCCGCGATTTCGAATTCGTGACCAAAGGCAACAAGCTCACTTTTCCACAGGGGATTTTTGAGCGTCCGATTACCATTCAATGGAAAGATTCGCCGGTTGATGCCACCAAAGACAACCGTATCATCATTAAGTTAATCAGCAATACTAAAAACTATACCATGGGCCTACCCGGTCCAGACCAGTTACAAAGACAATTGGTAATCACTAAAAAATAAGAAAGAACAGATGACTAAGCAAATGAATTTTAAAGGATTACTAAGCCTATTGCTGCTATTTGCAACGGGTATTGCCTATGCACAGCCCTTGAAGCAGAATCCGAACCTCGTGACCGGAAAACTGCCCAATGGCTTCACCTATTACATCTACAAAAACGACAAGGCAAAAGGCAATTCGGTGCTCAGGCTTTTTGTAAATGCCGGTTCGCTGCAAGAGGAAAACGACCAGCAGGGATTGGCCCATTTTATAGAGCACATGGCCTTTAACGGCACCAAGCACTACTCGAAAAATGATGTAATCGAATTTTTGGAATCAAAAGGTGTAAAATTTGGCGCCGATTTGAATGCCCATACCAGTTTCGACGAAACCGTGTACAAAATTAGCATCAATACCGACGACGAAAAGAACCTGGAAAAATCCATAGACATTATGGGCGATTGGGCCTTTGGCGTTACTTTCGACAAGAATGAAATTGACAAGGAACGGGGCGTGGTGATTGAAGAATGGCGCAGCAAGCAAGGTGCCGACAACCGTTTACGTGAACAATACCTGCCCGTGCTCTTCAACAAATCGCGCTATGCCGAGCGCCTGCCTATTGGCAAGGTCGACATCTTGAAAACCTTCCCGCGCCAGCGTATTGTCGACTTTTATGAAAAATGGTACCGGCCCGATTTGATGTCTATTGCCGTGGTAACCGATATAGACCCTAAAAAGGTAGAGCACTATATCAAAACCGAGTTTAGCCAGTACAAGGCCAAAAGCAAGGCACCGAGGCTGTACTATGAGCTTCCGGCACACCAAGACACCTTGTTTTCTATCCTTACCGATAAGGAAGCCTCTTCCATCGATTTGAGCTTTTTCAATAAGATCAGCTCGTTTAAAGGCATCCAAACCGAAGCCGACTACAAGAACCAATTGATCCGTTCCTTCTTCAATGCCTTGGTCAAAAACCGCTTCAGCAGGATCTCTCAGTTGCAAAACGACTTTAAGGAAGGCAGTTTTTCGGTAAGCAACCTGGTTCTGAAAAACGGTATCGTATCTGGTGGGGTTTCGCTATTCCACGACCAGATTAACGAGGGAATTGCCAAATACCTAACCGAAGTCCAAAGAATTACGCGCTACGGTTTTACCGCCGACGAAGTGAAAAAGATGAGGGACGAATACATCGCCACCATTAAACGAACCATGGCCACCGAAGACAAAACGGAATCAGAGACTTATGTAAACGAAATCCACGATGTTTTTTACAACGGTACTACCATGCTGGCCAAAGCCGAAAGAAACCGTTTGGCCCTGAAATATGCGCCACAAATCGACTCCTTGGCTATCATCAGCTTTTTGAAAAGCGTAAGTCAAAAAGGAAACACGGTAGTTTTGTTGACCGCACCCGAAAAAGATGCCAAAAACCTGCCAACCGTAGCCCAGCTAAAAACCATGTTGGCCAAAGCTGCCAGTCAAAAGGTAGCACCTTGGAAAGACAGCATCACCATACCCAAAACCTTGTTGGCACAAGAGCCAAAGCCAGGAAAAGTGGTTAAGGAAGAAAAAATAGATGCCATTGGCGTAACCAAATGGACCTTATCAAACGGAACTACGGTATACCTTAAAACCACCGACGAAAAGAAAAACTACATTTCGCTTTCGGGCTTCAGGGCAGGTGGAATCTATGCTTTGGATTCGACACAATTTGTAACTTCGCAATTTGTAAAAGCAGTTACCGGCCTCAGTGGTGCGGGCGAGTTTAGCAGAAGAGCGCTGACGGAGTTCTTGGCGGGCAATTCGGCTTCTTCAACCTTGATCTTATCGACCACCCGCGAAGGCGTAGTAAGCAGTGCCGACTGGAAAGATGCCAAAACCATGTTTCAGCTCATGTACCTGAAATGGGTATATCCAAATGCTGATTCGCTGACTTTTGAGCAGGCCAAGCGCCAAACTATCGAAAGGCTCGACAACAACAAGCTCTCGCCCACTTACGACTACAACAAAGCCATTGCCGAGTTGTTGAAGGGCGATGATGATTATGCTTCAGACGTTTCTGCAGAACGTATCAACAAAGAGCTCCGCTTTAAAGATATCCTGCCGATTTTCAAGAGCCGTTTCGGTTCGGCCAAAGATTTTCAGTTTGTCATGGTGGGCGGCTTTAGCCTCGATAGCATCAAACCTTTGATCGAGCAGTACATTGGTGGTCTTCCGGCGGGCAGTTACAACAAAAAATTCGAGTACAAAGGTCCTGTTGGTGGTGATACCGCCAAAGACATCCTGGTGTATGCAGGTAAAGCTCCCAAAAGCACCGTTAACCTGTTTTACCAAAGCAACAAAGTTAATTACGATTACCCGGAAATTTTGGTGCAAACGCTGCTGCAGGAAGTGCTTAAAGTGAAATTGCGCCTCAACCTGCGCGAAGAAAATTCTGGCGTTTATGGCGTTGGCGTTTCCATTTCCTCAACAAGTATCCCTTCGCCGCTGATCAGGTCGCGCATTTCGTTTAGCTGTGCACCAGAAATGGCCGATTTCCTGATTAAGCAGGCACAGTTGGAGGTTAAAAAGGTGGCCGATGATCCGAATTACTTCCTGAGCGATTTGGTCAACATCAAAGTACAACAGCTTGACAGCTATAAAAAACAGGCAGGCAAAAACCTGTTCTGGAGCTCGTCGCTAAGAAACCAGTTCTATTTCGGCTTTAAAGACTACAGCTTCTTTAACGATTATGAAAAAATGATCAACAGCATTACACCGGCCATGATATCGGCCTATGCCAAAAAATATATGATAGAAACCCCAGGTATCAAGGCCGTATTGATGCCGGAAAACTTTAAGAAACTAAATTAACAGACATGAAAAATATAAAGCAAATCACCTGGTTGCTCTTGTTGGCAATCGTTGGCCTGGCAGGGGCCTGTAAAAAAGACCCTGTAATGTACAACAAGGGATTTACCTCTTTTAAATTCTTGGTTAAGGATGCATTGGGTGTCGAAAAGCAATATGTAGGCACCATTGCTGATGCCGAAATTGTGGTAGAACTGCCTACAGAAGTTGATGTAACTAACCTCAAGGCAAGCTTTACCTTAGATAATGCCCGTACCATTGTACAGGTAGGCAAAATGGTACAGGAAAATGGCGTAAGTGCCAACGATTTTACCCAACCAATTACCTATACCGTAAAAGCGGAAGACAAAAGCACCCGCAGCTACAGTGTTCGCGTAACCAAAAAATCGGCCATTAAGTCTTTTGGCTTTTACATGGACGACAACCCAGGCTTAATTCAAAACTATGTGGGTGTAATCAGGGGCATGGCTATTGAAGTGGGGTTGCCAGAAACCGTAAACCTCACTACGCTTGTAGCCCGTTTCGAAACGACAACAGGCGCCACTTTAAAAGTTGGTGCCGTGGTACAGGAAAGCAAAAAAACAGTCAACGATTTTACCACTCCGGTAATTTATCAGTTTAGCGATGCCAATTTTCCTACGCCGATCAACTTTACCGTTTCTACGTATTTTCTTGGTCGCCAGTGGAGCCTGGTTGGCGATAACCTCACGGGCTTGGTAACCGCATCGGGTATCAGGATGGCCATTCATCCATTCAGCAACAACCCTTACTTTATTTACCAACGTACTGGTAAAGACGAGAGCGGAATAGCCATTCCAACCGACAACAGGAAAGTAGCCGTAATTGGCTACAATGGCACTGCTTGGAGTAATTTGGGTAACACTACCGGTATTTCCGACTTCAGGGCCGATGTACCGGGCATCGCCTTTAACAGTGAGGGAACGCTCTATGTTGGCTACAAGGATTATCTCAACAGCGATAATAAAGCAACCGTACTTAAATATAATGGTACGGCGTGGTCTGTAGTGGGCACAAGCCGATTCTCGCCCGTAAAGGTCGATTACCTATCGCTGGCTATTGCCAAAAACGATATGCCAATGGTTTCGATGGCCAAAAACGGAACAGACAACAGTGGCATTCCGGCAAGGGGCTTGTATGTAGCTGGCTTCAATGGCTCAAGCTGGAATGCTATGACCCCACCAGGCGGAATAGTTGTTTTCTATGACCAAATTATCAAGGGCTTAGATGGCAACATCTATGTGGGCGTTATGGACAGGACAACAGGTTCGAACAAGCCATCGCTTTTCAAATACGAGAACAATGCCTGGGCACCAGTTGGACCAACCTCATTCACGGCGCCCGATGGATTAGTCGGCTTCCAAGGTGTCAGCATCGCAGTTGACAAGAACAGTAATGCCTATCTCGCTTATCAGGTTGCACCGTCATCAGGCCGATTAAACCACGTAATGAAGTACAACAAAGAAGCCAATACATGGCAAGAACTGGGCAATGCAGTTTCTAGCGGTGGCGAAAAAGACAAATTTGCCTTATGCGTAGATGCAGATGGCACCTTGTATTTTGCCTATGCCAATGCTTCTTCGCTTCTGGTCAAAACCTTCAACAAGAACACCAACAACTGGAATACCGAAAGAAAGGTAATCAGCGAAAAAGTAAACGAATTCGACATGCAGGTTGCAAGCGATGGAACTGTTTACCTTGTAGCCAGCATTACCAGCGACAACAGGACAGTTGTTTACAAATATGCCAAATAGTAAATAGGTTAGTAGCTATCTGGTTAAAACCCATCTCGAAACATTTCGGATGGGTTTTTTAATTTTAGGTGCAGCATAAACAAAGAAAAGTTTATATTTTTCATCGCCTGAGGTAGCTAGACTTGCCTAAACAAGAATGATGGACTACAAGAAAGAACTGCCGAATATCTACTGATTCCTCCCCTGTTCTTCAGCCGAACCCGAATTCCGTTTACGCACCTCCACTTTCGAATTGCCAAAACGATAATTAAAGCTCAGCTTAAAACTTCGGCTATCGTAACGGCTCGCATAATCGCTTTGGTAGTTTCCATAATCGGCTATGCCTTTTTGGATCGAGCTAAAAAAGATATCGTTCGCGCTCAACGCCAAGGTAGCTTTGTTTTTCCATAAGCTCTTGCCAATTCCAGCGCCTACCGTATAAAAAGGCAGGTTAACTTGGTTGCCATAAGTAACTTTGGTACTTCCATAAAAATTCAAATCGGCATACCATTGGCTTGACAGTTTAAAATGACTGTTCATGTTGGCTGTAGCAGCCCATTGCTTAACTTCTACCATTTGATTTTGATAATCGAACCGGTAGCTATTTAAAGAAGAACCCATGCTTACGTTAAAGTCCCAAACCTTGAAAAACTGACGGGCATAGGTAACATACAGCGCGGTATTGTTATTGGTATGCAGGTTAGCTTTCAGGTTGGTGGTAATTTTGGTTTGGTTATCAACCACCTGCAAGTCTTTGATGACATTGTTTACAAAGCTGTACGACAAAGCAAACGAAAGTCCGTTTTTAAGGTTAAGCCCAAGCCGCCATTGATCCGAAAAAGAAGGATTGAGGTAAGGATTGCCCCGCGATACCGAATAAGCATTCCGGTAAATGGCAAATGGATTGAGGTAGCTGTAGCTTGGTCTGCCGATACGGCGTGCATACGACAATGAAAAGCTTTGTTGGCCAAGCTTATAGCCCAAAATCACATTGGGAAATAGGTTAAGGTAACTCCGTTTCACCAAACTATCCAAAGTAAGCGAGTGGCCGTTGGTAAAAGTCTGTTCGGCACGCAGGCCCACCTGCGCGGTAAACTTGCCCCAGGTTTGCCGCGTACTGGCATAAGCGGCCAGCAACGTCTCGCGGTAGCGGAAATCATTGCTGCCCAAATCTGCAAAAGAGCCGTTGCCCGTACGATACCGCGAGCTGAATTCATTGTCTAAGTCTACATAACTAGCTTTAGTGCCCAATTCTAAACTACCTTTGTAGAGTTGCCGACTGTAATCGGCCTTATAGCTATAGATGCCCGACCAAGTTTGGCCATCCTGCAAAAAGAGCTGATCGGGTGCCAGGGCCTGTCCGCTGGGCAACTGCAGCAAAAGATCTAAATGGTTATCGGTGTTCAGTTTAAACAAACCTACATCCAAGTCCATGCTTAGCTCCTGTCTTTTGGCCGAATCCAACAGCTTTTTGTAGTTTAGGTTAAAGTTAATGCCCTTGTTCAGCCGGCTGTTATCGGCATGGTTCAGCCGCAACGAATCAGCCCTATTGCCATGCAATTGCTGTATGCGCGTTTCGGTTGTCAGTTCAGGATTATATGCACCGCTATTGGCCGTAACCAATATGCCGACTACATCGTTTTTATTCAAGAAATGATCCCAGCCCAATCTCAAATTATGGCCAAACCATGGTGTCCGATACACTTCCTTATCGCGCAACTCGGTACCAATTTCGTTTAGATAAGTATTGCGGTCTATCTGTTGCGATTGCCGGCCAAACGAATAGCTGTAGCTGCCATAGAGGAAATCGTTTTTTTGCCTCACATTAAAGCCAAACAACGCGCTATTGCCATTCCAATATTTCCAGCCATGGCCGGTTGCCAAACCCAAATTCAAATCGTAGCCAGGCTTGGTCCGCTTGAGTGTTTTGATATTGATGATTGGTCCGCCACCTTGCGCATCATATTTTGCCGAGGGCATAGGGATAAGTTCTATTTTGCCGATGTTGGCCGGGCTGGTAGCCAACAACAACTGGATGAGCTCCTGTCCGCCAAGCCTTGTTAATCTTCCATCGAGCATTACCTCTACGCTCTTGCCCTCGAGTTTGAGTTCCGTTTCGTTGAGGAGGACCACGCCAGGCAACTTTTTCAGGATCTCTATCGTATTGCTTCCGGCTTTCAAGTTGCCGTCAACATGAATAACCGTACGGTCAAACTGCTGTTCTACAAAAGGCCTATTGCCGTTAACGGCCACTGCTTGCAGCTGCTGGGCTTGTTCTTTCAGGTTGATAAGCAGATGGGTGCCCGATACGGCCTTGGTTGTGTAGGCCATATAGCCCAAATACGAAACCACCACATAGGCAGGTTGCTTGGGCAGGCTAAGCGAAAATTCGCCTTTGCTGTTGGTCAGGAGGCGCTGCAGCTGCCTGTTGCTGTTTTCTTCGTACAGGTTAACTGTTGCCCCTACTAAAACGAGGCTGTCTTTACCGGTTACTTTTCCGGTTAAAATGCCCTGCTGTGCCCATAGCATGCCGGGAAAAAGCCATAAGGCTAATAAAAATTGTTTCATTTGTTGATTTGATTGGTTGCCCTAAAGTAGTAGGCAGTATCTGGAAAAAAGTATCAAATCCTCCATTGGGTAGTTTTGTTCTGCAAAAGCCAGCATTTCAACCGCAAAGCTTTTGCAGAGGCAAAGGACACTTTCGCAGACGAAAACACGACAATCACAGATTTGGGTATCAAACATCGAAGCAAAGCGCTTACCTTTAGCTATGAAATTCAAATGGCTATGGCTCTTTTTGGGCTTTTTCCTTTTCTATAACTTTCAGGAAATCGCCTGGGCCATTGGCAATTATGTTGGCAGCGGCATGCCTATTTTCAAATTTATTTTTGGTGCAAGAGCCATTTCCTATCCCTTTTACTTTCTCACCTGGCTGGCTTGTACCACCTTTGCCTATGCTGTTTTTTTCTTTTTCTTTTATCAAAAGCAACAGAAAGTACGCGCTGTCATCGTGTTTTTGGCGGTGGCTATTCCGCTGATGATCTGTTTTCGCTACCTGATGCAGGAAGTTATCTATTTCGAACTTACCGGCAAGCATAACTACAGCGCCAATATGCGTACCCCTATTCGTTATTTTTTAGACAACATCTTTTTCACCATTTATTACAGCGCCTTCGGCATCGTATTTTTCTTTATCCAGTTTTCGGCCTACAACCAGAAAAAACAGGGTGAACTGTTGCTGCAGAACCGGCAGGCAGAACTTTCTTTTCTGCGTTCGCAGATCAATCCCCATTTTCTGTTCAACAGCCTTAACAATGTATATACGCTCGTTTATCAGGGCTCTGACAAAGCCTTGGATTCCATCAGCAAGCTTTCCGAACTCCTGCGTTACATGCTTTACGAAAAAGAAGAGTGGGTGCCCCTGCTTAAGGAAGTGCAGTACCTGCGTAATTTCATCGACCTGCAACTGATGCGCTATGACTTTAAGCCTGCCTATGAGTTAAAAATAAATGTCCCTTTTAACTGTGCCTTTAAAATAGCCCCTTTAACGCTCATCCCGTTTGTTGAAAATGCCTTTAAACACGGCGACCTGAAGGATGTGGCTATGCCTTTGCAAATCGAGTTGGAACTGGTGGACCAGATGCTTAATTTGAAGGTCAGCAACAAAAAAGGTAACTTTAACAAAGACGAAACCGGAGGCATTGGCCTAGCCAATGTCAAAAAACGCCTGGAACTGACCTATGCAAACCACCAAACTTTGCACATTGCTGATTCGGACACCCAGTATACCATAGCGCTACAGATGAAACTACATGAATAATTTGGATAAAACGATTAACTGTCTGGTAGTTGACGATGAACCCCTGGCCTTGGCCCTGCTGAGCGACTACATTGACAAAACGCCCGGTTTAAACTTAGTTAGCGCAACTTCCGATCCCTTAACCGCACTCGCATTGGCTAAAAACGGAACCGTAGACCTCGTTTTTTTAGATATGCAGCTGCCGGAGCTGTCGGGCATGCAGTTTATGAAAATCCTCCAAAAAAAGAGTATGGTTATCGTTACTACGGCCTATGGCGAATATGCCCTCGAAAGTTACGACCATCACGTGGTCGACTACCTCTTAAAACCCATTACTTTCGAGCGTTTTTGGCTGGCCATAGAAAAAGCGCAGGAACGGTTCAACGCCTTGGCTAATCCAAGTTTGGCCACAAATGCTGCACCACCGGTCAACCAGTTTATTTTTGTCAAAACCGATTATCGATTGGTTAAGGTAGGGCTCAACGACATCTACTACCTCGAAGGTGCCCGTGATTATGTGGTTATCCATACCCTTACCGAGCAACTGCTTACCTTGCAGAGTATGAAATCGCTGGAAGAGCAATTGCCAGCCGAGCAGTTTATGCGCATCCACAAATCCTATGTCATTTCGCTCGATAAGATCAGCTTCATCGAACGTGGCCGTGTAGCCATCAACAACCAGCTTATTCCGGTAAGCGATACGTACAAGGACCGTTTATTGGAAAAATTAAAGCTTTCGAAGTAACTTTTTGATGAGCCAAGCTGAGCAGTAGATTTTCTGCCATGCATGACGCGCAAGGACGCCTCTTTTTGCACCTTCAACTGAAACCTGCCAACTGTTAATTGTTCACTGTAAACTGTTAATTGTAAACCGAAATCTCTAAATTTACCGCGCTAAAAAGCACCAATAACCATGAAAAACATCCAAGTCATCGCATTTGATGCCGACGATACCCTTTGGGTTAACGAGCCTTATTTTAGAGAAGCCGAAGACAAATTTTGTGCCCTGCTGCAAGATTACCTGCCCATGCACAGCACGGCTTCAGCACTATTTCAGGTAGAAATCAGAAACCTGTCGTTATACGGCTATGGCATTAAGGGCTTTATGCTCTCGATGATTGAAACCATTGCCGTGGTAACCGAAAATACCGCCAGCATAGCCGTGGTCAACAAAGCCATCGAATTGGGCAAAGAACTGCTGAACAAGCCTGTTGAGCTGTTAGAGGGGGTTGAAGAGGTTTTGCAAAGTTTAAAAGGCGAATACCGCTTGGTAGTGGCTACCAAAGGCGATTTGTTGGATCAGGAGAGAAAGTTACAAAAATCAGGTTTGGAAAAATATTTCCATCATATCGAAATCATGAGCGATAAAAAGGAAAAAGACTACCTCAAGCTCCTGAAACACCTCGACTGCCAGCCGAGCGATTTCCTAATGATCGGTAATTCACTTAAATCTGATATTTTACCCGTGCTACAACTTGACGGTTATGCCGTACATGTGCCTTATCACATAACTTGGGAGCATGAGAAAGTTGAAAATATGATAGCGCACGACAATTTTACTTCAGCCGAAACCATTACCGATGTATTAAGCCTCTTAAAAAAATGAAACAACTTCTAGATCTAGAAAATTGGCCAAGAAAAGATCATTTCAATTTTTTTAACCGTTTTGAAGAACCTTTTTTTGGAGTAGTAGTGGAAATCGACTGTACCATTGCATACGATAAATGCAAAAAAGAAGGGATGGGATTCTTCCTTTATTATTTACACCAAGCGATGGTAGCTGCTCATGCTGTAGAAAATTTTAGGCTAAGGATTGAAGATGGCCAGATTTACATTTATGATCAGGTGAATGCTTCAGCAGTTATCAATCGCCCCGACGGCACTTTTGGCTTTTCTTATATCGATTACGCCCCTGATTTCGAAGTTTTTCAAGCAGGAGCAAAAAAAGAAATTACCAGAGTTCAAAACTCAACAGGTTTGGTACCTGCGGGTTCCGGAGATAATGTAATCCACATTTCGGCCTGTCTCTTATACACATCTGACGCTGCCGACGAACCACGACATGTGTGGGTGTGGG
>NZ_JAELUC010000150.1 GCF_016429155.1 Pedobacter sp. ASV12
CCCCCCCCCCCCCCCCCCCCCCCCCCCCCCCCCCCCCCCCCCCCCCCCCCCCCCTTTTCAAGCCGAAGACGGCATACGAGATCATGAGTACTGTCTCGTGGGCTCGGAGATGTGTATAAGAGACAGGTATATTGGTGGCTGTTTGTATTGTTGATGGCTGGATTGTCGGCTTTAACGGTTTTAGAAAGTTCAGCTAGTGCAATTGGAACTAATTTATTGCACAATGGCAGTTTTTTAGGGGTACAGTTGCTGTTTTTGACGCTCTACTTTTCAGTCAAGCAAAAAAGGCTGGTCAATATATTTACTGATTATTTCGGATTGGGCGATTTGTTGTTTTTGCTAAGCATTACGGTTTACCTGCCTTTCCTCAATTACCTGTTCTTTTACCTGTTCAGTTTGCTGGCGGTGATTTTGGTGAGTATAGGAAGCAAGGCTTTGCGCAAAAATTCAAATCCAAAAATCCCTTTGGCCGGCGAACAGGCGGTGATGCTATTGGTGTTGATGCTAATTGATACGTTGAACAACAAAATAAATTTGACCAATGATTTATGGCTGACGGCCTATTTGATGTAGTCTGAGCTATACCGGGCTATTATTCTATGCGCCATATCAAGCCCTAGTAAGGACCATCAGATTACTAAATCCGACCTTGGCCTTTGCGATAGCACTATATTAGCCCTAGCAAGAACTTTAAAGCAAAGGGCGCAGTCGTGGCTTTTTTTGGTTACTTTTTTCAGCTACAGGAAAAAAGTGACATTACGTGTCAAAAAAGATTAATTTTAGGAAATTTTCATCTATCATGAAACCGTCTGCCGATACTTTACACCTCATAAGCAAATCCATCGCTTTGCAATACCGCGTGGTACCCAAAGGGATGGAAGACCAGTACTTGGCCCTATTTTGTGACGAGGAAGATCGCCAATCTGCTTTGCTGGACGAACTGCAGATCATTCTCGATAAGCCCATCCAGCTTCATCCCATTGCCAAGGCAGCAATCAGTCGTTTGTTGTCTACCCATTACCTGAGTGATACCGGTGCGCCCGAAAAAGAACTATCGAATATTTCGGCCAACGACGACTTCCTGACCACCTTGATCGAGGAAGCCCGAAAACTGAAAAGCAGCGATATCCACATCGAAACTTTCGAAAAAAAGTCGCGGGTAAGGGTGCGCATCGATGGGATGATGATCGAACGTTATCAAATCAGCCGCGAAGATTATCCGGCGCTGGTCAACAAAATCAAGATCATGGCCAATTTGGATATCGCCGAAAAGCGTTTGCCCCAAGATGGACGTATCCATTACAAATCGGCCAAACAAAGTGCTTTTGATATCAGGGTTTCGGTACTGCCAACCCTGCACGGAGAAAAAATCGTATTGCGTTTGCTCAATAACTCGAGTACCGATATCGATTTGAATACCTTAGGCTTGAGCGATTTTGATATGGAAAATTACCTGCAAGGTATTCAAAGGCCCAACGGAATTATTTTAATTAGCGGCCCAACCGGTTCTGGTAAAACCACTACGTTATATGCCACGCTCAAATTGCTGAACAAAACCACGCGTAACGTGCTCACCATCGAAGATCCGATCGAGTATACGCTGGAAGGAATTAATCAGGTACAATTGAAAGAAAGTATAGGCTTGGGCTTTGCTTCGGCACTACGCACTTTTTTAAGACAGGATCCCGATGTCATCATGGTAGGCGAAATCCGCGATCCCGAAACCGCCAATATGGCCATCCGTGCGGCATTAACGGGCCATTTGGTGTTGTCTACCATCCACACCAATTCGGCTTGGGGTACCGTTTCGCGTTTGATGGATATGGGCATTCCGAGTTTCTTAGTGGCCAACACGCTCAACACTACGGTTGCGCAACGTTTGGTACGTTTGCTTTGCCCGCATTGCAAAGAGGAAACTGATTTTGATGCCAAAGCCTATCCAAAGCAGTTCAATGCTCCCTTTAGCTTAGAAAAGCAGTTTGTAGCCAAAGGCTGTGGCGAATGTTATTATACAGGCTACAAAGGCCGTAAGGCCGTTTATGAAGTTATTCCCGTTGATGCAGCATTAGCTTTTGAAATCAAACAAGGGAATATGTATATTGAACCACTTTTAAAAACCAAACAGATCAAAACACTTTCAGAAAATGCTTTCGAGTTGTTTGCCGAAGGGCAGACCTCGCTCGAAGAAATTTTCCCTTTATTGCTATCCATCTAAATGAAATACATCTACCATGTCCTCTTTCGCCTCTTCATCCTGCTTGCGCTTGTTGGTGCAGGCCTAAAAGGTTACGGACAAGACAACAAAGCCGAACGCCTGGCTCAGATCGAGAATCGCTTAAAGTCGCTTGCGGTAATGGTACCGGGACTTAACCAAAAAGTACAGCTTTCGATGTCGGGTGCTAATGCCCCAGAGTTTTTACGCGCCTTGGCCCAGGCCAATAACCTCAACATCAATGTAGATCCGCAGGTAAATTTTAAGGTTTATTACAATTTTGCCAATGAAACGGCCTTAAATGTACTGCTTTTTGTGGCTAAGGAATACGATCTTGATATCAACCTGGTCGGTTCCATCATGTCGATTACGAAAGTAGCCCCGACAAGAACCGTAGTGCCACCCAAAGAAATCAAGGTTACCTACAATTCAATAACCGACAATTTGGGCTTCGACCTGAACAATGATACCTTAAGTTTAGTGGCCAAAAAGATCGGTCAGCTTTCGCAGAAAAACGTAGTGGTGCCGGTTAACCTCTTGAGCAAAAAAGTTACCGCTTTTATTGCGGCCGCTCCATTTGAAACAGCGCTCGAAAAAATGGCTTATGCCAACGACCTGAAGCTGAACAAGACCAATGATAACGTTTATATCCTGCAACCTTTGGCCGAAGGAGAAGAACTTTATATCAATGAGGATAAATCCACAGCGGTAAAACGAAACAATAAGCCTAATACGCCAGGAGGAGCGCAAGCCAATTACAACGTATCGGGCAGAAAGGATGCTAATGGAAGCAAACTCATTAATATTGATGCGGTAAACACGCCTATCCTCGACTTGATCAAATCGGCTTCTACTGAAGCAGGTGTCAATTATTTTATTTATTCCGATATCAAGGGAAGCATTACTACACGTTTGAATAATATCAGCTTCGATAACTTTCTAACCGCTTTGCTGCAGGGAACAGAATATACCTATAAAAAAGAAGATGGCATTTACCTTATTGGCGATAGAAAACTGGAAGGCCTGCGGACCAGTCTGCGTGTCAAACTGGAACATCGTTCTTTAGATACTATCCAGATGATGATTCCATCAGAATGGAAGAAAGGTGTTGAGATCAAGGAGTTCAGGGAACAGAATACCATATTGCTTTCTGGCTCTGCCCCGCAAGTAAGGGAAATTGAGAATTTCATCAAACAGATAGACCGTACAGTACCTATGGTACTGATTGAAGTTACCTTGGTTGATGTGCGCAAAGGAAAAAGTGTAAAAACTGGTATTACGGCAGGCGTATCAGACAGTGTAAAAACCGGAGGGACGATTTTGCCAGGCATAGACTATACTTTTGGGTCCAATTCCATCAACAGTTTCTTGTCTAAGCTGGGCAATAACAATTCTGTCAATCTGGGCCGGGTAACGCCTAATTTTTATGTGAAGTTGAGCGCATTGGAGAACAACTCGAATGTTGAGGTAAGATCCGTGCCTAAACTGTCTACCTTAAACGGCCACGTAGCTAACCTGAGTATCGGTAGCAAAAGGTATTACAGGCCTGTCTCTTATACACATCT
>NZ_JAELUC010000151.1 GCF_016429155.1 Pedobacter sp. ASV12
AGATGTGTATAAGAGACAGTCGTAAATGGTGCAGCCTTTATCAGACTGGGTACAGATATGCAAAATTTCAGAAGCCAAGCCATCAGATACATCAATCATCGACGTAGGTTTGATTTTCAGCTGGGCCAATAAATCAACCACATCCCGCCTGCCTTCTGGCTTCAATTGGCGTTCAATGATATAATCCTTGCCTTCCAAATCGGGCTGTATCTGCGGATTTTCCAAAAAGATAAGTTTTTCACGCTCCAAAATCTGCAAACCTACATAAGCACCACCCAAATCGCCCGATACACATAGCAAATCGCCTTCCTGCGCACCGTTTCTATAGCAGATATCTTCTTTTTTGGCATGTCCGATACTGGTAATGCTAATCACCAACCCTTGCTTGCTCGAAGAAGTATCGCCACCTATCAAATCGATGTTAAATTTATTGCAGGCCAGTTCAATGCCTTTGTAAATATCTTCAACCGCTTCTAAGGGAAATTTGCTCGAAATGCCGATAGAAACCGTAATCTGGGTAGCTACGCCGTTCATGGCATAAATATCGCTCAGGTTTACCTGTACGGCTTTGTAACCCAAATGGATCAGTGGCACATAGGCCAGGTCAAAGTGGATGCCTTCCAACAGCAGATCGGTAGAAACCAAGACCTGCTGATCGCTAAAATCGAGCACGGCGGCATCGTCGCCAACACCTTTAACGCTACTTTCGTGCTGTATTTTAAAGTTTTGGGTCAGGTGCTTGATCAATCCAAATTCACCCAGTTCGGCAATATCGGTACGCTCTTTATTTTCAAACATAATTTTTTCTTTCTTAACAATACGGTATTACAATCCCAGCTTGGCCGAAATTTCCAACATCCTTTCAATCGGTTTACGAGCCTCCACAATAATATTGGCCGGAACATTTACCTCTGGCAAGCCATTTTTAATACACAAATACAATTTTTCGAGTGTATTTCTTTTCATATACGCGCAATCGTTGCAGGCACAGGTATTGTTTGGCGGTGCCGGAATAAAGGTTTTATCCGGGCAGGCCTTTTCCATTTGGTGGATAATGCCACTCTCTGTAGCTACGATAAACTCTTTAGCATCGCTGTTAATGGCATATTTAAGCAATCCGGTAGTCGATCCGATATAATCGGCCATAGCCAAAACAGCCTCTTCACACTCCGGATGGGCAATAAACTGCGCATGAGGATGGCGCTCTTTCAGTTTGGTAATCTTTTCTCTCGAGAAAATTTCGTGCACCATACAGGCTCCGTTCCACAATACCAAATCGCGACCGGTTTTCTTTGCCACCCAGGCACCCAGGTTTTTATCCGGACCAAAAATAATCTGCTGGTCTTTAGGCAAGCTTTCTACAATCTGTATCGCATTGGTCGATGTACAAACGATATCGCTCAAGGCTTTGAGTTCTGCCGTACAGTTTACATAGGTAATGACGATATGATCGGGATATTTTTCCTTGAATTTTTTAAACAGGTGCGGCGGACAGCTGTCGGCCAAAGAACAACCTGCTTTTAAGTCGGGCAATAAAACCTTTTTGTTGGGCGATAGGATCTTGGCCGTTTCAGCCATAAAATGAACCCCCGCAAACACAATCACATCGGCTTCGGTTTTCGCTGCTTCCTGCGACAAGCCCAAACTATCGCCAATATAATCGGCAATATCCTGTATATCAGGTTCTTGGTAATAATGTGCCAATATAATGGCATTTTTTTCCTTTTTCAGTTTCTCAATCTCTTCAAAAAGATCAAGCGTTGGATCTATCTCTTCTTCTACAAAGCCCTTGATGCTCAGTTCTTCTATAATATCCATTGTTTTGTTTTTAATTGTTGAATGATTGAATTCCGAATGATTTTTATCCAAAATTTGTTTCATTCATTCATGCTGTCATTTACTCCTGCTGCCATTAATCGAACCCAAAGATACGCAGCTTTCAACGCATCAATAAATCATAATTACTTTTTATAAAAAGAATCTTGTTGTTTATTAGGATGTTGGTATTGTGAAGAAATTCTCCTAAAATCTTGTCGAAAATAACTTATCACATACTTACCAACATTTATCCTGCTTTTTTATTTTAATTAGGGCTTGATTTTCAGTGTGGTATTTTTAGACCTATAAATTTATCAATATTAAAATGTGTATTCTTAACGGGTGTGTAAAAAGTTAATAAACTATATAAAGCTGCTCAAAAATTATGCAAAAGATTGTGTCAAATTGCGATTTTGCCTTAGCTTTAAACATCCAAATAATTTTGTTGGTTTTATTTAGACAGGCTACCAACATTAATGTTGAAATTGTTAACAATTGCTTGAATAACGTTAATTTAATGAAGAAAGTAGATTTTTTGGTGATTGGATCGGGCATTGCCGGGTTGAGTTTCGCCTTAAAGGCAGCGCAGTATGGAAAGGTACTGATCGTAACCAAATCAAACGAAGACGAATCCAATACCAAGTATGCTCAAGGCGGTGTGGCAGTGGTAGTTGACGAGTCCGATTCGTTCGAAAAACATATAGAAGATACCCTGATTGCAGGCGATGGATTGTGCGATGAAAAGATTGTGGAAATCGTGGTGAAAGAAGGTCCGCAACGCATCCAAGAGATTATAGATTACGGGATTAACTTTGATAAAAATACTTCTGGCTTCTTCGATCTGGCTAAGGAAGGCGGACATTCCGAACATCGGGTTTTGCATTATAAAGATATTACCGGCTATGAAATTGAGAGTGTTTTATTGAAGCAAATACACGAGAATAAGAACATAGAGATATTAACACATTACTTCTGTTTGGAGCTGATTACCCAACATCATCTGGGTGTGCATGTGGATAAGAGCAGTGAAGATATTAACTGTTACGGTATATATGCCTTTAACACAGAGCTTAACGATGTGGAAAAGATATTGGCAAGTGTTACGGTAATGGCATCGGGTGGTGCCGGTCATGTATATTCGACTACCACCAATCCGGTTATAGCCACAGGCGATGGTATGGCGATGGTTTATCGGGCTAAAGGTAAGATCAGAAACATGGAATTTATACAGTTCCATCCCACCGCTTTGTATAATCCTGGCGAATATCCTTCCTTTCTGATTTCTGAGGCAGTTCGTGGCTTTGGTGGCGTATTGAGAAGAAGGAACGGCGAAGAATTTATGTATGAGTATGATAAACGGGGTTCATTGGCTCCACGCGATATTGTAGCTCGTGCCATAGATGCCGAAATGAAAAAATCGGGCGATGATTTTGTATATCTGGACATTACCATGAGGAAAAAGGAAGATATTCTGACCCATTTTCCTAACATCTATGCCAAATGCCTGTCGATTGGTATTGACATGACCAAAGATTTTATTCCGGTTACTCCTGCGGCTGTCTCTTATACACATCTGACGCTGCCGACGAACCACGACATGTGTAGTTGTCGGGGGTGGGCGGGTGATTGAAAAAGGGGGGGGGGGGGGGGGGGGGGGGGGGGGGGGGGGGGGGGGGGGGGGGGGGGGGGGGGGGGGGGGGGGGGGGGGGGGGGGGGGGGGGGGGGGGGGGGGGGGGGGGGGGGGGGGGGGGGG
>NZ_JAELUC010000152.1 GCF_016429155.1 Pedobacter sp. ASV12
CCCCCCCCCCCCCCCCCCCCCCCCCCCCCCCCCCCCCCCCCCCCCCCCCTTTTTAGATGTGTATAAGAGACAGGGCATAGGCTATTGCTTAGGTTGAGGGTTTCCAGATCGTTACTGTCGTTATTAGCTATTTTATTGGTCGCTGTTGTGGTTTGTATTTTGATATGGCTGTGGTTCGATTATAGGATCGAACAGCTTGAAGATGGGCAGAAGCAGCCCATTATGAAAGAAAACCCCAATTTTTAAGCGCTATGCAAGCTTTTGCTTCTTGTTGCTAAAATTCTGAAAAAGAGCAAACTTTCTTAGCGCTTATTTGTTTAAAAGATAATTATTTAACCAAAAGGTAAAAAACATGAAGTTAAAGAATACGGTGCCATTACTGCTGCTTGCGGGGGTATTGATGCAAGGTTGCGTAAGCAACAAAAAATATGCGGAACTGCAATCCAACAATACCAAATTGCAACAGAGCAACCAAGAATTGAACCAGCGGTTACAAGACAGCGAAAAGGAGGTTTCTGGATCAAAAATCAGGATTAAAGGCTTGGAAGAACAGCTCGCTTCGGAGCGCGCTAATGTAGTGGCTTTGCAAACAGCGCTCAATAAATGCTTGGCCTCGAGCAACCAGGGAAATGTGAACATCTCCAAACTGGTTGACGAAATCAATAGTTCGAATAAATACATCCAACAACTGGTTAACGCCAAAAACAAAAGCGATTCGCTTAATATGGTGCTCACCAATAACCTCACCCGTTCGTTAAGCAGGGAAGAGATGAGCGATGTTGATGTACAGGTATTGAAAGGCGTGGTTTACATTTCGCTATCAGACAATATGCTGTATAAATCGGGTAGCTACGAAATTTCGGACAAAGCTGGAGCTACCTTGGCCAAAATTGCCAAGATCATTAAAGATTACCAAGGCTATGATGTGCTGATAGAGGGTAACACCGATAATGTGCCGATTAGCAAACCCAATATCAGGAACAACTGGGATTTAAGTGCGCTGAGGGCTTCGTCGGTGGTGCAATCGCTGCAGAACAATTACGCAGTAGATCCTAAACGTTTAACCGCTGGCGGCAGGGGCGAATATAATACCGTAGCCAGCAATGATACCGATGCGGGCAAAGCCAGAAACAGGCGTACGCAGATTATTATTACCCCAAAACTGGATCAATTTATGGAGTTGATAGGTAAAGCCCCGGAAGCACCTGACAAGCCATAATCGATTTGATAGTTAGTTAATAGTTAAAAGCCTCCCGAAATTTCGGGAGGCTTTTTTTATCTGTTGGCTTAAGATTCGGCCGGAGTTTCTTTTTTGGCAGATTTGGGCGTTTTTGGAGCAGCGGCTTTTTGGGGTGCTTGAACAGCTTTAGCCTCGGTGCCTGCTGCGGCTGTTTCTTTTGCGTCGGTTTCGGGCTGCAGGTTAAGCTCTTTAGACAATTCCTTGGCAAGCTTAATGGCGCTTCTTTTGATGGTTTTGTCAAGTTTCTTAGAGGTTTTTCCGAATTTGCCCACTACTTCCTGTAAAGCCTTGGTTAAATCTGCTTGAATATCTTTTTTGGCGTTCTTTCTAGAAATCTTTAGGAGCGTTTTTACTTTGTGCTTTTTCATGAAATCAAATAGGATTTTTTTTGTAAAATTAGGCTATTGGGCCTTTAAATCCATATTATGTTTATGTTAAGCGGGCTTTTTAGAGTTAACATAGATTTTGTTTGGATTAAAGCAATCCTTTTCTCCTGATGAGGTAAACCCCCAGGGCGCTGGTGCCAAGCACCAAGGCCCAGGTATGATCGTCGATGTCGCAATCCATAACATAGTTTGCCTGAAGGCCATCCACAAAACTTACCGAACAGCCGGTGAGCAGCCCGGCAACGCTATTATAGGAGCCCGGGCAAACCTTGCAGGCAACCGTACCCGTAGTGGCCGTCCAATAACAGGTTCCCGGATCGGTTAAGCTAACGTTCGGGCTTGCATAATAAATAGGAGTAGAGCCAACCAAGAGCGCTAAAACCACATTTAACAAACCCGGATCTACCTGCGCAGTGTAAAGTGTATTATTGGGCAAAAGACATCCCGTTTGGGCGTTGGAATTTAAGCCCCAACCAATTAAAAAAAGTCCTATGATATACCTTAAACGTAGCATCAGCATTAATCTTATGCCTACAAATAACCATAGATAAGGCCATATTGTATACGTTCTTTTTGTTCAAGTTAGAACCGTTTTTTAAAGACTGAACAAAGCTGTTCATTAGGGCTTGGCCTTGTTCACTTTTTGTTTTTAAGGGTTTGTGATGTGGTTGGAAACCATAGCTTGAAAACTGAAAAGATTGGAGTTGATCTTTTTTTCGTCGAGCAGGCAGAGTACGGTATACCGGTATTCGTTGGCCTTGTCTATATCTTTTGTTTCCAGGTAGGTTCTGATCAAAACCTGATAAGCAATCATCTGGAGTGCCAGACAATGGTTTTTCTGGTAGCGTTCTACGCTTTCGTGGCCGTGAATCAGTGCTTGTTCGTAATTGCCCTTGTTCAGGTATTGCTGAGCCAGCACCAATTGCTGCAGGTCTTTGGCGCAGGGACTGGTATCGGGCCTGAGCGGATGCTCGTGGATATGGTTCAGGATCCGTTCCAACTGATCGGCTTTTCTGGTATTGCCACTTTTGGCATAGGCCAAGGCCAGTACATGGAGCATGTAAATGGAATAATAGTCGGAAATAGACCCTGATTGCTTAAAATTCTTGATCGAATTGATCAGGTTAATCACCTGATGCAAATTGCCGTTCAGCCAGTTTATTAGCAACAGAAAGATGCAACAGGCATATTGTGGTGCGTCCGACATTCGTTCTAATAATGCCTGGCCATTGTTTTCGAGGTCGAATTGCACAGAAATAGGATTGTCGCTAATGTTTTCCCCATTGAGCAGCTGCAGCAGCAAAGTACCAAATTCGGCAGGATGTACGGGCCAGTTTTTGAGCGGATTCGTTGCCGGGTCAAATGCTTCGATATGCTGCTGCAGTCTGTTTGCCTGTAGCGAAAGGCTGTCGAAAATAAATACCATCGAATAATAAATGGCTTTTACTTCTTCGTCTTGGCTTATTTCGCTAAAAATTTTGAGCAGGTTGCAATAGCTTGGATCGATAAAATCTATTTCGGCAAATTTCCTGAGCAATTCCTGATGGATGTTGTGTTTTTTAAGCCCGTTCAGGCTTTCTGGCTCGTTATGGAGCTGGTAATTGAACTGCTCGGCCATAAATAGCATCAGCTGATTGGTTTCCCATCGGCCCAGCTTGAGGTTCAAAATGGATATGATCGGGTCGAAATCACCATTTTTGATGGTAAAGTAAGTCGCCCATTTTAAAAGGGGGAGGACTAGTTTATGGCTGTCTCTTATACACATCTAAAAGGGGGGGGGGGGGGGGGGGGGGGGGGGGGGGGGGGGGGGGGGGGGGGGGGG
>NZ_JAELUC010000153.1 GCF_016429155.1 Pedobacter sp. ASV12
TATAAACGACAAAGGGCCATCCTGTCGGATGGCCCCTGCTTTAAAATTTGGCGCCGACCTACTCTCCCACGTGTTACCGCAGTACCATCGGCTCAGGCGGGCTTAACTTCTCTGTTCGGAATGGGAAGAGGTGGACACCGCCGATATAGGCACCTGAATATCTTTATTGCGTGCGCCAGGGCGCAGGCAATGACATATTATTGAAAGAAGTTAGTTCAGAAGAGCACCCAGCGTTCCTGCTCCTGAAAGCCTCGGACTATTAGTACTACTCGACTGTGGTGTCGCCACCTTTACATCTGTAGCCTATCAACGTAGTAGTCTCCTACGGTCCTGTATGGAACCCTCATCTCGTGGCTAGTTTCGCACTTAGATGCTTTCAGCGCTTATCTATTCCCAGCGTAGCTACTCTGCAATGCCCCTGGCGGAACAACAGATTCACTAGAGGCTGGTCCAACCCGGTCCTCTCGTACTAAGGTCAGCCCCACTCAAGATTCCTACGCCCACAACAGATAGGGACCGAACTGTCTCGCGACGTTCTGAACCCAGCTCGCGTGCCACTTTAATCGGCGAACAGCCGAACCCTTGGGACCTTCTCCAGCCCCAGGATGTGACGAGCCGACATCGAGGTGCCAAACCTCCCCGTCGATATGAGCTCTTGGGGGAGATCAGCCTGTTATCCCCAGCGTACCTTTTATCCTTTGAGCGATGGCCCTTCCATGCAGAACCACCGGATCACTATATCCGTCTTTCGACCCTGATCGGCCTGTTTGCCTCACAGTCAAGCAAGCTTATGCTATTGCACTCCCCGTACGGTTACCAAGCGTACTGAGCTTACCTTTGAAAGCCTCCGTTACCTTTTTGGAGGCGACCACCCCAGTCAAACTACCCGTCAAACAATGTCCCCCGCTGGGCGGGGTTAGACACCGAATACAGAAAGGGTGGTATTTCAACGTTGGCTCCACGAACGCTGGCGCGCCCGCTTCAAAGCCTCCCACCTATCCTACACATCCTGTACCCAATGTCAATGTTAAACTGTAGTGAAGGTGCATGGGGTCTTTCCGTCCCGTTGCGGGTACCCGGCGTCTTCACCGGGACCACAATTTCACCGAGCTCATGGCTGAGACAGCGCCCAGATCGTTACACCATTCGTGCAGGTCGGAACTTACCCGACAAGGAATTTCGCTACCTTAGGACCGTTATAGTTACGGCCGCCGTTTACTGGGGCTTCGATTCAATGCTTCGCCTTGCGACTGACATCCCCTCTTAACCTTCCAGCACCGGGCAGGTGTCAGGCCTTATACCTCATCTTTCGATTTTGCAAAGCCATGTGTTTTTGTTAAACAGTCGCCTGGGCCTTTTCACTGCGGCTGGCATTGCTGCCAGCGCCCCTTCTCCCGAAGTTACAGGGCCATTTTGCCGAGTTCCTTAGCCATGATTCACTCGAGCACCTTAGAATCCTCTTCCCGGATACCTGTGTCGGTTTGCGGTACGGGTCTTTGCAGACTGGAGCTTAGCGGTTTTTCTTGGAAGTCTGATTACCTGCGCTATCGCATCCCCCGAAGGTTCTGCGTACTATCGGCTTTCGGCAGGAAATCCGGATTTGCCTGGAATTCCTATACCTACGGCCTTCAACGAACTATTCCGTCAGTTCGCGGCAGTGTCACTACTCCGTCCCCACATCGCATCTACAAAGAGTACGGTAATATTAAACCGTTGTCCATCGGCTTCCCCCTTCGGGTACGCCTTAGGCCCCGACTAACCCTGATCCGATTAGCGTTGATCAGGAAACCTTATCCTTTCGGTGGGCGGGTTTCTCTCCCGCCTTATCGTTACTTATGCCTACATTTGCTTTTCCAGAAGCTCCACCACCGCTGACGCGTATGGCTTCGCAGCCGCTGGAATGCTCCCCTACCGATATATTTCAATCCCATAGCTTCGGTGCGCAGTTTGATGCCCGTTTATTATCCATGCACGATCGCTCGACTAGTGAGCTGTTACGCACTCTTTAAATGAATGGCTGCTTCCAAGCCAACATCCTAGCTGTCTGTGCAATCGCACCTCGTTAGTTCAACTTAACTGCAACTTGGGGACCTTAGCTGATGGTCTGGGTTCTTTCCCTCTCGGCGCGTGACCTTAGCACCCCGCGCCTCACTGCCGTGTATATTAGATAGCATTCGGAGTTTGTCTGGATTTGGTAGGATTTGACTCCCCCGCACCCAATCAGTAGCTCTACCTCTATCTAACTCTGCCACGACGCTGTTCCTAAAAACATTTCGGGGAGTACGAGCTATTTCCCAGTTTGATTAGCCTTTCACCCCTACCCACAGATCATCCGGAAGCTTTTCAACGCTTATCGGTTCGGTCCTCCAGTACGTGTTACCGCACCTTCAACCTGTCCATGGGTAGATCACAAGGTTTCGCGTCTACCTCCACTGACTGTGCGCCCTGTTCAGACTCGCTTTCGCTTCGGATCCGTGCCATAAGCACTTAACCTTGCCAGTGAAGAGTAACTCGTAGGCTCATTATGCAAAAGGCACGCCGTCACAGAACTCGTCTGCTCCGACCGCTTGTAGGTATACGGTTTCAGGTTCTATTTCACTCCCCTGTTCGGGGTTCTTTTCACCTTTCCCTCACGGTACTGGTTCACTATCGGTCTCTCAGGAGTATTTAGCCTTACCGGATGGTGCCGGCTGGTTCCCACAAGGCGTCTCCGACCTCGCGGTACTCAGGATGCTGCTAGGCCGACATTGCTTTCCTGTACAGGGCTATCACCTTGTATCGCCGGGCTTCCCATCCCGTTCCAGTTCACTTTGCCGTGCCACATCGCAGTCCTACAACCCCACGCCCGCCGTAACGGGAATGGTTTGGGCTCTTTCCCTTTCGCTCGCCACTACTCAGGAAATCATTGTTATTTTCTTCTCCTCCGCCTACTTAGATGTTTCAGTTCGGCGGGTTTGCTCTTATCGTGCCATGCCTTCAGCATGGCGGGTTCCCCCATTCGGAAATCCCCGGATCAAGTCATATTTGCTGATCCCCAGGGCTTATCGCAGCTTATCACGTCCTTCATCGCCTCTGAGAGCCAAGGCATCCCCCGTATACCCTTTATTACTTTCTTCCGCTATGCCGCCTTTTGCGCCGGCATGCGTGCTGTTGCGTGCTCGCGCGTCCAAAAGAACGCGTCCGCACTGCTGTGTGCTCTTCTTGTTTTAACTTCTTCCAATATGTCAAAGAACTTTTCTCTCCCGGAGGCCAAAGCCCCTATTATAAACATGCCTTCTGTAACAGGCACCGGTGGTGGTGGAGAATAACGGAGTCGAACCGTTGACCTCCTGCGTGCAAGGCAGGCGCTCTAGCCAGCTGAGCTAATCCCCCAAAAAAACAACCCAGGCGCTGTAGTCCCGTCCAGATTTGAACTGGAGACCCCTACATTATCAGTGTAGTGCTCTAACCAGGCTGAGCTACGGGACT
>NZ_JAELUC010000154.1 GCF_016429155.1 Pedobacter sp. ASV12
TTGAAAGCTTGGACAAATACGGACAGATCCTTAGCGACAAGTCTTTGAAAAGGCTTAAAGGCGAAGCTTATGGCCTGAGGGCATTTTATTATTTCGACTTGATGCGCATGTTTACCAAGCCTTACACGGTTGACTCGTTGAGCAAGGTAATGCCTTATTACGACAAGCCTACCTACAACATTTCCGAATTTCAGCCAACCAACTTCATCATGCAAAAGGTGCTGGAAGACCTGTCGAAGGCCGAACAATTGTTGCTGGAAACCGATCCTGCGGTTACGCAGGCCCAGGTAAGCAGGGTTACGCTTGCTTATGGCCGCAACACCAGGAACTATCAAATGAACTATTATGCGATCAAAGCGTTGCAGGCAAGGGTTAACCTTTGGAAAGGCGACAAGGTGGCTGCTTTGGCCGCGGCCAAGTTCCTGATTAACAACCAGGCTAAATTTCCTTGGATCAAACAAGCAGACCTTAATACCGCCATATGCAATAAAACATTCGCTACCGAAATGATTTATGGAGTAGAGAACCCTAAACTGAACGATGTTTTCCTGAACAATTTCTCGCCAAGCTTATTCGATTCGAGCATTTTGGCACCTAATGCTTCAGGAACCTTCATCAGCAACACTGTTTTTGAGGGAAATCCTACCGACTACCGGAGCCAGTACATCTGGAAAGTTAATGGCAAGCCCTACCCTACCTTTTTCAAGTTCAATGACGATGGTAACGTTAATCCTGCCTACAATTTTTACAGGACCGTACCGCTGATCCGCATGAGCGAAATGTACCTGATTGCAGCCGAGTGCGAACCCGATCTGACGGTAGCCGCTGGCTATGTTAACCTTTTGCGCACCAACCGCAATTGTCAAACCATAACCATTGCCAATACCGCAGCCTTAAACACTGCCATCATGAAAGAGTTCCGTAAGGAGGTTTGCGGCGAAGGGCAGCTCTTCTTTTATTTCAAGAGAACGCAGGCATTGAGCATTATTGCCGGAGGAACCAACGCCAATATGAGTATTAGCGCAGCCAACTATGTCTTTCCATTACCATTATCAGAAACCACACCTAGATAATATTCAGTAAAAAAACGATGAAAAAGTTATTGTTATATCTATGCGCAATGGCAACAGTTTTGCTGGGCGCATGCAAAAAAGACGGTTTAACCACATATAATGACAAGGCCAGCAAAAACAGCATCTACTTTCCAGATGCAAAATCGACCAATAACCAGGTTTTCGTTTCCTTTGGCTATGCCAAGAGCAACGTAAAGGACTCTATCGTTAAAATCTTGGTCAGGCCAATTGGAGCCGCTATGGATTACGACAGGCCTTATAACCTGAGCATTGCCGATAGCAGCACCATGAAGGCCGGTACAGATTATGAAATGATGAGTCCGCGCATCATCAAAGCTGGTCGAGTGGCCGATACGCTCAAAATAAAGCTCTTAAGAACAACCACCCTAAGAAGCGGTCCGCTGTTCCTCTATATGGACCTTAAACCCAACGACAATTTTACCAACGACTATTTGAGCTATAACACTACCACGAACGGGGTTACCAAAACCAGGTATTATACCCGCATGACCATTATGGCCGATGATATTGCCGGTGCCCCACCGTTTTGGTTATCCGGCAGTTCTTACTACAGCTTTACCGTTGGCTATTTGGGGACTTTTAGCACCTTAAAATTCCAGTTGCTGGTAACCATGTATAACCTCAACGTAGAAGAATTGGTGCAGCCTAATTGGTTCCTCAACAATGGCAACTACCGTCGTATAAGCGGCTGGGCCGATGGCTTGAAAGCTTATTTGAACAGAATGGCGGCCTCAGGCACGCCAATTTACGAAGCCGATGGGGTTACGCCTATGGCCATGGGCCCAAATGCCAAATAGTTTCATGATTTAATTAGTTATCAAAATGATCGAAAAATATTTCAGATATGGCATGCTGCTATTGTTTTTAGCGGCAAGCCTATGCAGCTCGTGCCGAAAGGACCTGGGCAATTACAACTACGAAGAAGTAAACGAAGGTACCATTTCTAACATAGAAGCTACCTATTCGGCTTTAAGGGGCAGTCTTTTAACCATCAATCCAACATTGATCTTTACCAAAGACGATGGAAAAGACACCACCAAATACACTTATGCCTGGTACAGTATCGACGAAAGCGCATTACCGATTACCAAAAAAACAATAGGCACTAGCCGCAACCTGAATTGGACCGTTAGCCTGCCTTCGGTTAATACGCCTTATACCCTACTTTACGAAGTGAAAGAGGTAAGCTCGGGCATTATTTACCGCAAATCGTGCAAACTAACCGTAACTACCAATATCTCCGATGGCTGGCTGGTACTTAACGACATCGACGGCTCGGCAAGGCTCGATTTTTTCAATTACCTTACCGCATCTAACGATTTCCAGAACTATACCGATTTGTTGGCTACCCAAAGTACACTCAAATTGACAGGCAAGCCTAAATTGGTCTACTTTTATCAACGACGCGATCCATTTTCAGCAGTTATTGCCCGATCTATTTTCATCGGTACCGACCAAAGCACTTTTGTAATCAATACTCAAAACAATACTTTTAGCAGCTTTGCCAACATTGCTACCATTACTTCTTCTTACTCGCCACCACCCTATTACGCAGAAAAAGTAGTCTCGCAAGCTTCTCCTTACTTGGCCTATCTTTTAGATAGCAATGGAGAATTGTATTTTGAAAACGCAACCGTAGGCTACGCCTTTGGCACCAGGGTAAACAAAACCAGCAATGGCGTAAACTTTAGGATTTCGCCTTATTTTGCAGAAGCCTATAGAAATGGAACTACCTATGCCTTGATGTACGATACAGACAATAAGCGTTTTATGGAGCATAAAAGTTCCAACACTTCCTCGTCGGTGCCGGTTACCACCTCTATCTTGTTTACACCAGGCAACATGGGCATGGAGCTGCTTTATATGGCTTCTACGCCTGCGATTTCCAATCAGACTTTTGCACTTTTCAAAAACAGCGCCAATAAGCTTTTCCTGGCCAGAATTGTGTGCAATTCTACTACTTTCTCGCCACAGGCCTTTGATGAAATTACCACCGCGCCCGAAATGAACAGCGCTACACAATTTGCCATCGACCCTTCCGAAGGATACATAATGTATGCAGTGGGATCTAAAGTTTACCGCTACAACCCCTTTGACAAGAGCAATACCATGGTACTCGATTTAGGAAACAGGAAAATAGCCCTGATCAAGTACTGTCTCTTATACACATCTGACGCTGCCGACGAACCACGACATGGGTGGATGTCGGGGGGGGGGGGGGGAGGGGAAGGGGGGGGGGGGGGGGGGGGGGGGGGGGGGGGGGGGGGGGGGGGGGGGGGGGGGGGGGGGGGGGGGGGGGGGGG
>NZ_JAELUC010000155.1 GCF_016429155.1 Pedobacter sp. ASV12
CCCCCCCCCCCCCCCCCCCCCCCCCCCCCCCCCCCCCCCCCCCCCCCCCCCCCCCCCCCCCCCCCCCCCCCCCCCCCCCCCCCCCCCCCCCCCCCCCCCCCCCCCCCCCCCCCCCCCCCCCCCTATTAGATGTGTATAAGAGACAGCCTTTTATCCTCAGGTTAAATAATAAAAAGTGTAAAGCCATTTCTACTTCACTGCCTAAAATGTTATCCATAGAATTAATGATGGCTACTTTATCGCCAGTTTGTACAAGCAATACAGTTGCTTTGATCACATCATACCCACCTCTTTTCTTTATGCTATTGGACATCATATAATAATTCAATCCTTGGCAGGTCATCCCTTTTTCGCACACAGCTTCTGTAAATACTGTGATACCTGGAATCCGTGTTTCCCAACCATCAAACACCTCGAAAAAAATATGCGACATATCATTTTCTAAACTGCCCGATGATTTTATCATACTCATGAACTCAATAATTCTTTTTCCTGTAGTGGTGTTTTTCTCTAACATTAAACTATTTTCCCCTGCATTTAAACTCCAGGTGGGCGGAACAGTAATTGAATAAATATTTTTGCTTCCCGAACCAGTTGTATAGTTTGTTGGCGAAACTGGGTTTTCATTAGCAGATTTTTGATCGGGCCTTGTATTGTTGTTCACCGCAGGTCCTATTTCGTTCAAGTCCAGGCTTTGGATAAAATCCAGTATTTGGCTTTGATATTTTTCGGTGTTGGTCAGTATGACCACATTAGCCATTTTTCCATTTCCTGTAGCGGTTATCAGCGTTGCCATTCCTTTATTGGCGCCATTGGTATAGCTGGCTTGTCCCGAAATAATGCTCCATCCTTTTTCGGTAGCAGGCGCTTGCATGGCTGGTTCCCCTGAAACAGATACGGTACCTTTGACCAGTTTTTCCCAACTGGCTTTAAAGTTTTCGTTTGCTGTTGCTTTAGTTTCTACCGAACGTAAAATGACAACCGCTGCATAGTTTTCTTTCCCATCATTTTTGGTAGAAAGCTGTATGCCATTGGGCATTTCTGTTTTGTCCCAACCTTTTGGCATGGTGTAATTTACTACATCAAAAGCCTGCTGTTGGGCAAAAGCCGATGCAACAAAAACAATATTCATCGCAAAAAGAATTATCTTTTTCATAGACAAAACTTTAAGTAGTTATAAATAAAGCTATTACTGAATGTATCTTCCCGTGCAGGTGCTACTAATACAAAAAACAGGGCTAAAAATGATGTCTTCATCGCTTTTCAATTTGATGGTTGTAATATTTGCTTTTTATTTCAGGGATTAACGTTGCCAGTTTTTCGATCCTCGTTTCATTGGAAGGATGGGTAGATAAAAATTCGGGCACTTTGTTTGGGTTGCCAGCCGCCATGCGTTGCCAGAAAGGAATAGCTTCTTCAGGGTCATAGCCCGCCATGGCGGCGAATATCAATCCCAACTGATCTGCTTCACTTTCTTGCATGCGACTATTAGGAAGGGATAATGCCAAATTTGATCCCACGATATACAATGCCAGAAACAATTCCTGCGTTTTGGCCTTCTTTTCTTTTAAAGCTTCTTGCAACATCATCCCACCCAAACTGATCAACAAACCTTGGCTCATTCGCTCATTACCATGACGTGCAATGGCGTGGGCAATTTCATGCCCCAGTACCGCAGCCAATGCATTTTCATTTTGCGTGTATGATAACAGGCCTGTATACACCACCACTTTGCCACCGGGCATGCACCAGGCATTAACTGTAGTGGCAGTAATGGCATTATAGTCCCATTTAAAGTTTTTCAGGTCTTTGCTCATCCCATTTTGTTGCATGTAGGTTTCTACTGCCTGTTGGATTTTCGCGCCTACCCTTGCTACCATTTGTGCTCTTTCATCGTTTTTGCCAAGCGTGACACTGTTTTTCACAATCGTGTCGTATGCCGTAAATGCCAAGGTAGTAAGCATGGCATCGGGCACTAAATTCATTTGCTTGCGACCAGTAACTGGCACGGTTTTACATGCCGAGAGCGCTATCGACAATACGATTACAATACGAGTAAGGGCTTTTTTCATTTCGGATATGATTGGATAATGAAAAGAAATGAACTAGGTTAAATCATTCCCTCTTGGTAATGAAGGTTGGAAGCGTATTAAAGTAGGCGTCGGTTTTGCAGAACAGGTGCCACTTCATAAAATCGAGATACATGTCTGATCCGGTAAAATAGATTGTTTTAGAAGGCATGGTTGGGTGCGGGTTGCCGTTTTTATCCTTAAACTCGAGCACAACATTCACTTCATCAATTTTCCAGGCGTCCAAGCCAAAAAATGGTCCGTTTCCTTGTGTATTGTACAGGATATCGACCATTACTCCAGTTTGTCTATAATGCGCAAGGCTATTAAAGGCCTGATCGAAACCGGGAGCTCTAGGCAGATAAAATTCTTTGGTACTCCAAACTTTGAGTTCGGGCATGTAGTTTTCCATCATGTACCCTTTTTGGTAATTGTCGGTACCAGATGTAGGATAAACCCTTACTATTAATTTAGAGTTGAGCTCTTTATTATCCTTTCCGGTTTTAATGGTAACCTTTGCAACGGCTAGAAAGTAATCGGCATCGTTAACTGCCGTACTTGATGCTGAAGACTGTTGGTTATTGGTGTTTCCATTTTTAGCCTTCGACATCTGTGCCTGTACCACCATTGCACTTGAAGCCAACAGTAGTATAAAAAATACCTTTTTCATTTTGCTGATTTTAAAATTGATGATGGTAAAATTAGCCCAGTTAAATGGCAGTAGTAATCATTAAAAAGGATGATTTTTTATTGGTCAGCACATGGGATAAAAATTCAATCAATAAAGAGGAAAGCATTGGGTTCTTGAGTTAAAATTTTAATTAACTTTATCTAAAACAGACCAATAGCCAAGTTTAAATCAATCAGGCATTCTAATCTAAAAGATGGTTTTCACTTAAGCAAAGCTTAAAAAATCATTAAAAAAGACGATAAAAAACAATAACCGCTATATCTAATTTGCGCTCAATGAAAAAACTACTCGCAAGCCTATTTATACTCTGTCTCTTATACACATCTGACGCTGCCGACGAACCACGACAAAAAAAGAGTGTGTGGGGGGGGGGGGGGGGGGGGGGGGGGGGGGGGGGGGGGGGGGGGGGGGGGGGGGGGGGGGGGGGGGGGGGGGGGGGGGGGGGGGGGGGGGGGGGGGGGGGGGGGGGGGGGGGGGGGGGGGGGG
>NZ_JAELUC010000156.1 GCF_016429155.1 Pedobacter sp. ASV12
CCCCCCCCCCCCCCCCCCCCCCCCCCCCCCCCCCCCCCCCCCCCCCCCCCCCCCCCCCCCCCCCCCCCCCCCCCCTTTTTTGAGATGTGTATAAGAGACAGGACTGGCTATGCTTCTACAACAGGCTGGAACCTAAAAAAGATAGTGGCCTATACCGGAGAGGAAATCAACTTTACCTATCAGCTTAGGAATTGCAAATATACCATAGGCGTTAACGAAACGATTACTCAGAAGCAGCCTGGACAACTTACCGCATGTGCTAATGGCACCCAGCTGTTTCCCGAAGAATATACGTTCAAATTTTGCGCAAACATATTGGATAACACTTATAACCTATTAACCGAGATCAGTTCCAACTTAAGCGGGCTTGTTAAATTTTCGTACAGCCCAAGAACCGATGTTGCTGGCGAATATCTGTTGTCTAAAATACGCTATTTTGCAAATACAGACAGTACAGGGCTTCAAAAAAGTTTTGTATTCAACTACATTTATGGTAACAGTGGAGGTGCAAGTTATATCAATAGCTTTAACTCGTTGCCCTCGTTTCAATATCGGCCTTTTTTAAGCAGCTTGGAAGAACGTGCTGCTGATGATGCCCTAGTAAAAAGACACGCTTTTGCCTATGAAGACATTAACGGACTGCCAAACAGGCTTTCCTTTAGCCAAGATTTATATGGGTATTTCAACGGAAAAAACAACATCAATCACATTGTGCCATCTCACGAACTGCATCCTTACTTGGCCGATCGGTCTCCTGATCCAGATTTTGCTAAAAAAGGCTTGTTGACAAAGATTACCTATCCAACGGGCGGTTCTGATTCAATTGTTTATGAGCCAAATACGATCTATAAAATTGTAAATGAGCCCAATACCACTACAGCTTCGGCAAGCGGAACCGGACTTGACTATGCTGATCCGCAAAGCCACGGTTCGGGTGCCTTTGTTCCTGCAGTTAATGTTACGGCCTTACTATCAGTAGCCTGCCAATATACCAAAGATGATTATCGGACTTCATATCATTATATAAAAGCCGAGATTATAGATGAGACCACGAATACAGTTATCTACACCAAAAACAAAACGATTGTTGGAGAAACAGTAGCCGTGAACGTTAACCTTGTTGCTGGTCATTCTTATGTTTTAAGGGCCACTTGTTACGGAGAGGGCTTAGATGGCACCATGTCTATCAGTTTTGACAATCCTACGTCAATAGCTCAAAATGTGAATGCTCCGGGCTTAAGGATCCAAAAGATATTGACAAAGAGCGGAGCAACAGATCCGATTCAGGTGCATAGATATTATTATGGAACGCCAGAAAGCGGCTATATGAATTCGTCTGGTACACCGACCAGTACGCCTGAATATTATGCGTTACTGAAGAGAACGTTAACCTGTATGGATCCTAGTGGTTTACCGGCAGAAGACCGTTCGGCATTTTATAATTTGTTTTATTCCAATTCAACCAATACGCAGTACCTGCAACAAACCCCAATTCAATATGAGACGGTTGCAGAATCGCTAGGGGAAAATTTTGACAATGGCGGAAGCGTTTCTCAGTTTCTGTTGCGGTATGATAATTTAGCCTCTAATATCCATGGAAACGGTGTGTCCGGTGCACCATTGTCTAATTATGGGACAATGAATGGCTTGGAAATCAAAAAAATAGATTACCAAAAAAAAGATGGTTTATTGAAGGCAGTGAAGATGGTAACCACCCATTATGCAGAGAGCGATTGTCATGACTTTGCCTCGTCATGTGTTTTAACTCCGGTATATGGCTATGTAGTGAGAAGAAACTTTCCCAATGCCCCAAGATCAGGCCCCGTTGTAGAAAAAGACCTGGAGCCATTTGATGCCGCAAGGTACGAAATCAGGGGCTATTGGTTTTATGCAGATACCGTAAAAACTACAACTTATGATATTGAAGGGAACAATTCTCTAGTTGAAACTGTAGTTTCACAATATGCAAATACCGCACATACCCAACCAACAACAGTAAAAAAAGTAACAAGTGCCCAGCAAGAAAGCACAATCGAATATCAATATCCCTATGATAAGGCGTCGATAACCGGAATAAGTTCGCTACAGCTAGCGGCGCTTGATACGCTGACCTCAAAGAATAGGGTTTCTACACCTGTACAAATTGTTCAAAAACTGGATGGTACAGAAATAGATAGAATAAGGATCGATTATAAAGACTGGGGCAATAGTTTGGTGCTTCCGGAGTACTATAAGGCTAGTACCAGGGGCGCGGCACTAGAAGACAGGGTAACTTTTTACCAATACGATGTGAATGGGAACTTGTTGAGTCAATCGTTAACGAATGGTCCAAAAACCAGCTATTTATGGGGCTATGGTGGACAATATCCAATAGCGGAAGTAAAGAACTCGTCTTATTCGGCTGTAGAAAGTGTATTGGGGAACGCAAATATTGAGGCATTTAGAGTGGCATTAAACCCTACTAGCATTTCATTAACTAATTTTCTAGCCCCGCTCAAAACAAACCCAACTTTGAAAGATGCTTTAGTTAGCACGTTTATATATGCTCCATTAATTGGCCTAACCAGCCAGACGGATGCCAAGGGCCTGACCACTTATTTCGAATACGACCCCTATGGCCGGCTGCTCTACGTAAGGGACCAGGACAAAAACATCATCAAAAGCTACGACTACCATTTCAAGAACTAACGCCCCATGAAGAACACCAGACTTTTCCTTTTGGCCTCGCTGCTCCTTTCGGGAACGGCCATGGCCCAGCAGCATATCACCCTGTCAGGCTATGCCGGACAGCCTGAAATCAAGGCAACGGGCAGCGTCACGCTGGCCGACGGGTTCCAGGTCCCGTACGGCAGCAGCGTGCGCATCTTTACCGGTGCCAGCTTCCAGCTCTGCAACCCCTTGGCGTCTTCGCCGAGCGCGAACCAGAACTACGTGCTTTCGAGGGTATTCAAGATCGCAGGGGTAAACAGCAGCAACATCAATGCCTCGCGCAGCGTATGCGAGGAGAACCAGGCCATCCAGTACCTCGACGGGCTGGGCAGGCCCCTGCAGACGGTAACCGTACAGGGGAGCCCTTCCTTTGCCGACCTGGTGCAGCCCATGGCCTACGA
>NZ_JAELUC010000157.1 GCF_016429155.1 Pedobacter sp. ASV12
CAATTTACTGTTTACGCAATTTTCCAGCATAGAAGAGTCGTTAAATGAGCTTAAAGCCAACGCCATATTGAATGGTGAAATAGTAGCGCTGAAAGATGATGCTCGGCAGACTTTGGCGCCCTTCAGAACTGGAAGAATACCCAACGCGCAAAACTCAACTACTATCTTTTAAATATTCTCTGGCTCGAGGGATATTCATATTATCGCTGACACGAACCTGCCGAATTTCTATTGCTAAAAAGAAAAATTCTGTTCCTAAGCAGAATGTTGAACTATGTTCACAATGCCTATAGCATGTTAATCACTATTTTTTCCCGGTGCATCCTGAATGATAATACCGCCTTGGGAAAGTACAAAAACTTTGTCTTCAAATATGCTGCGCATGATCATCCAAACCTGGTCGACGATATTAAAGGAACGTGTGGTACTATGATCCTCCTCTAAAAGAAAACCAGTGAATGTTATATTTTCAAATAAGATATCGCCTTTTCGGTATTCAATCAGTGTACCTTTTACAGGATAAGATTGGCTATAGATTTCAAGTAATTTCTTATTATGGAGCTTTCTTTGAAATGTGCTCATGTAGTTTCCAAACGGATCATTTTGTCCATTTTCCAAGCGGATTTTTGCGTAATGCATTGAGAGAATTTCTCGTTCATCTGTGATTTGATATTCGCCAAAATCGATGCATGTAACTTTTGGTCGGGTCATGATGGCGTTTATACCAATGTCGAGGGTAAAAAGATCTAACTTATGGTTTCCGTTATTGTAGTCCTTTCCCGCTTCTTTTAACTGGATAAGCTCGATGTTTTTATACTGCGCAAAGTTGAGCGCATCCAGGGTGAAGCCTTCCTTTGATACGATGATACCCTTTTCGATATCCAGGTCTTCAATAATAGCTGCTAGCTTCATGACCGTATCCTTGTTTACCTTCTTTTGCCAATATTTGCACTCGATAGCGGTACGGTAGCTACTTTTGCCGTTGGTGTGCTCTGTCAGCACGTCGATCTGATGCACTGAATTTGATTTCCCCTTCAGCTTGCAACCAGGACCATGTCCCAATATTTTGATGCCATAGCCACTGCCCAAGGTGTGGTAGATATAACGGGTGATTTCCTCATAACCCTTCCAATTTAGATTGTTATCCTGCATTATTAAAAAAATAAATTTGCCCTCAAGCCCGAAATTACTAAAAAAGAAATCATGGCTTTATATCTTCGGCAGCCTATTTGATATAACAGGGGAGCCGTTTGGTCCGAAAATTTGCACTGTATGATTAAACAAACGAACTTAGGATAAAATAACTACCACCTGTTTATGGAAACTCTAAGGAAACTGCTCGCAAATTTCAATGCATATTTTCTCAGGCCACGAATGGGATTATCCGGACAGACTGCACCGTGATGCGGTAAAGACCTGTAGTGTATGTGGGAAAACAAAGAGACTGGGTATTTAGAATTTTAACACTGGCAAAAATCTATTGCAAAAAGAAAAAACTACGCTAAATGAAAAGCTATCAGATAAATCCCAACGCATATTGTTCGCCATTTCATTAGTGGTAATAGTGGCCTTGCTAATTGTAGCGTGGCCGTATATCCCCGAAGGCGATGGCTGCCAAAGCGATGAATGCCGGATCAACCTTGCATTGATCCAATCTTCCCAGCCCATATAATAAAAAAGACCCGCCTTCATCCATAGGCCGGTCAAAATAAAAAACCAATTTTCCGGGATTTAATGGCTAGCTATCCTGCTGCTTCCCAGACAAGCCGCAGGAGTTTCTTTATAGTTGCGCGGAACGCCTCCCGCTCATCAGGCAGGTTGATATCTATTCCACAAACACTGCTTTTATTTTTCTGTGCATGCTGGATATACCAATAATTTTGACCCCCTTTCGCCAATTTTAAGACATAGATGAATCAAGTGTAAACCAATGGATCATTGGTTGTTTATTTTTAGCTTTGTTGGGGCAGTATTTACTGGCTTTTCCAGAATAGTTGCTCTGCCTTTTTAAGCATTCTGGGGAATGGGGTATGCACCCCTTTTTCCCAATGGAATATGGTTGATTCATTCACTTTGAGTGTTTTCCCCAAAAGTTCTTGTGTTAAGCCGTTTTTATATCTATACTCTTTCAGTCTTCCTGCGAACGTTGAAGTATCAATCTCAAAAGGAAAATATCCTAGGAATTCAACAATAAGGGGATAGTTACTAACCACCGGTTCACTTTTATTAGTCTCCCAATTCGTAACAGTCGCTTCGCTCACTTTTAAGGCCTTTGCAACATCACATTGGTAAAGCTTTAAGTCCATTCGCTTCTTTCTTATATGGTCCCCTATAGAAACAGGGGTTTTAGGGTAAGAAATGTGCATTGGCTTTCGTGTTTGGCGTTCAAAACGCAAACAAGGCAACGCATGTATGTCGATTTGATGGCCACAATCATCCTAAAGAAGAATGCATAAATCATCGATAACATAGCCCCTAAGGCCACATTTCCATAATTCATAAAAATCATTCTACTCGAGGCCGTGTTGCGTTGACTTGTTAGCAGCGTGGTCAAATTGAGAAGATAAATTCGCAATATCCTCTGATCTTTAGCATTGATAAACCGGGAGCTTTATTGCTCACTAATTGTATATTTCGGGAATACCATCCATCCCTGTGCATTCCAAACTGTTCAGATGGCACTATGGCTTTTTGTCTGACGCTTACCGCTCAAAAACCTCTCTAGATGTTCAAAGAATTTCTCATAATCGGTACGTCTAAAAGCCTTCGAAAAATCGGATGCTTTTTGTTTTCAGCCATACAATTAACATTATGGAGCATTCCCAGTTGCAAATGGGAACGATATAAAGGGTTTTAGCGTCAAAGGCTGTCTCTTATACACATCTAAAAGAGGGGGGGGGGGGGGGGGGGGGGGGGGGGGGGGGGGGGGGGGGGGGGGGGGG
>NZ_JAELUC010000158.1 GCF_016429155.1 Pedobacter sp. ASV12
CCCCCCCCCCCCCCCCCCCCCCCCCCCCCCCCCCCCCCCCCCCCCCCCCCCTTTTTAGATGTGTATAAGAGACAGAATACAATCACCTCTATTTTAGATTGTGCTACAAAACATCGCTGCATTTATATATGCACCAGTATCCGAGGTGCAGGAAACTCCAAAAAAGTAATTGGCACGATCGCCAGTAAGTTAATTGTAAAAACAAGAATTCCCATAATTAGCATACCTAGCTCTTATAAAGCAAAGGCCCTCCATAGTCTTTGTTATGCTACCGATATGATCAATTATCAAAAAGAGATTAAAAAGATATTGGAATTTGCCAGTCCTCTTAAAATTGCAATAAAGATGCTGCATATTGTTTTACCAACAGAAACCTTGCCTAAAATTACTACAATAGAAACCAGGCTACTTAAAAGAACGAAAGCTGAAATTAAAGTAAAATATGTCTTAAAAAGCGTTAATAATACATTGGATGAAGATATTAATCTCGCCATCAAAAAAGTTAAACCTTCATTGATTGTTTTTTTTATAAATCAATCTACAACTTACTTCGATTCTATATTTTATCCACCTAAGGTCCAATCCTTATCTATTCTTTCGAAAATTCCACTTTTGAGTTTTAAAAGGTATATATAAATTTTCAGATCAGTGATAATAGATCTGCTTGTGAGGAGGATATAGAGCAATTTGAATAAAATTGAGATTCTTAGTTATCTTGGTATCATCAGAAATGATGAATTTTTCAGGCGCTTCCGCAAATTGATACGTCGCTGTTATTTGCTAACAATGTGAGTTAGGCAGGCAGCAGTAAAAAATCCAGCAAGCTTCAACTTGATTTAATATGGATTAACATGCCACATGAAAGGCTGCAAAAAAGCATAAACTTAATGTGGCAATTTATCCCTTAGCCAACCGTATACCCAAGTGCCCGCAATGGCACTTAAAAGCGTAACTACAATTACGGTTGCCCCAGTGCCAATTTGTGCAAATAACGGACCTGGACAGGCGCCCGTAATTGCCCAGCCTAAGCCGAATAGCAACCCGCCATATATCTGGCCCTTATTGAAGGTTTTGGGGTGAAGTTCGATGGTTTCGCCATATATGGTTTTGATGTTGAATTTCTTGATGAGCCAAACTGAAATCATACCTACCGCTATAGCACTACCAATAATGCCGTACATGTGAAACGATTGCAAGCGGAACATTTCTTGGATGCGAAACCAACTAACCACCTCCGACTTAACGAAAACCACACCAAACAACACCCCTACAACCAAGTATTTTATATTATGATACCACCGATGTGCCAAATGACTTTCGTTAACGCACATGGCGTCCAAAGAACGTACTTCAAAATCTGTATTTGTACTTTGCTGCATAATAATTTTTTAAAGAGATAAAATATGGGGTAGAATTAGGTTGGCCATGATCAGTCCACCTACCATAAAGCTCATTGTTGCGATTAATGAAGGCCATTGCAGATTAGAAAGGCCCATAATGGCATGTCCACTGGTACAACCACCAGCGTAACGAGTACCAAAACCCACCAAAAAACCACCTATAACCATGAGTAGGAAGCCTCGAAGGGTAAGCAATGATGCCCAGCTCATTACATCGGTTGGCACCAGATGATCATAATTAGTAATTCCATAACCTGCTAATTCACTAGCCAGTTTCGGATTGATGTCAATAGGATTGGGGTTCGGTAAAAAGTTAATGGCAATTGCGCCACCCAAAAATATACCGAACACAAAAACCAAATTCCAAACTTCTTTTTTCCAATCGTAGGTAAAAAACGGGATGTTAGCAGGAAAGCACGAGGCACATATATGTCTTAATGACGAACTAATCCCAAAAGATTTATTACCTAATATCAAAAGCGCAGGCACAGTTAATCCTATTAACGGCCCAGCGATGTACCAAGGCCAGGGCTGTTTTAAAAATTCCGTCATATTATAGGTTTTCGTTGATTAATTTCTCTAAATCAGAAACCGGTACCACCCCCGATTGTCGCCATCTTATTTCTCCTTTTTTGAATAAAATGAGTGTTGGAACGCCACTTACGCGGTAGGCGGCTGCGGCATTTTGATTTTTGTCTACATCAATTTTAATGATGCTAGCTTTATCGCTTACCCGTTTTTTTAGATCTTCCAACATAGGGGCCATCATTTTGCATGGGCCACACCATTCCGCAAAAAAATCTACTAAAACCGGTTTATCTTGATTGATGATTTCTTGAAAAGTCATATCATTTGTTTTTTGTCTTTCACTTTACCTCCTCGAAGGTAATTTCTTCTGCCGCAACAGACTTATGGTTCCTGGCTTTTGGTGTGTTAGGCAAACACCTATCACAGCAACCTATGTTAAGGACTGCTAATACCGAAAAAATACTGCCCATTGCAATTAGTGCCCATTCTTGGGCTAACATACCTTGCGATATGATAAATATACCTATTACTAAGCGCAGCATACGCATCATATTCCAGTTTTTCAAAACGACCGCTTTCATTGTTTAATTTTTATTCTTGGTTGTACTGATGTTAAACGGAAAATAAAGTGGGCAAAAGCCCATCAACGAAGTGAGGACAAATGCCAAGGCAATTATGCCCAAAATAATAGCTGCAGTTCCCGAAATCACATTTGTGAAGTACAAAGCTGCAATAACAATAGCACTCATGATGCGTAATGTTTTGTCGGCGTTCCCCATGTTTTTTTTCATCGTTTTACTTTTAAATAAGATTAATAATGCTTGAACGTTTGATTTTACCTGTTTGCTAGTGCCTTGTTTACATTTTGCAGGGCCCCGCCATCTACCTGTCTCTTATACACATCTCCGAGCCCACGAGACAGTACTCATGATCGCGTATGCCGTCTTCTGCTTGAGATGGGGGGGGGGGGGGGGGGGGGGGGGGGGG
>NZ_JAELUC010000159.1 GCF_016429155.1 Pedobacter sp. ASV12
CAATAATACAGATGGAAGCTCCTATCGCCTATAAGCGATATGTGCGCGTCCTGATGGCTTGTGCCTTTTTGGGCGCCTCATCCTGCAAAAAGGACGAGGCGCCCATTTTGCCCGAGGCATTGGAAGCGGCAAGCCTGGAGGTTCCGGCGAACTTTCCAAAGGCTCCCCAAGATCCTGATAATCCGCTCACCAAGCAGGGCATTGTATTGGGAAGGTTGCTATTCTACGATACAAGGCTTTCTGGAAGCAACAAGCTGTCGTGCGCATCATGCCACAAACCCGAACTGGCTTTCAGCGATGGAATAGCATTGACCAGCATCGGCGAATCGGGTATTCCCTTGCCAAGACATTCGCCCGCACTGATCAATTTGGCTTGGGCCAACAACGGGCTCTTCTGGGATGGCGGTTCCACCAACCTCGAATCGCAGGCATTTGCACCACTTACCAGCCCCGATGAGATGCACCAGAACCTTTCGGAACTGGAATATGAACTGAAGCAGGTACCTGATTACGTGAACCGTTTCAAACTGGTATTCGGTAGCGAAATCAAGTCGAACCTTGTTGTAAAGGCACTCGCGCAATTTGAAAGGACGCTGATCTCGGGCAACTCGAGATACGACCGCTACATCAGAAAAGAACCCAATGCCAGCCTTACGAGTCTGGAACTTGATGGGATGGCTTTGGTAAACAGCAAGTGTGGAGGTTGCCACTCGGGAGTGCTCTTTACCGACAACGGGTACCACAACAATGGGCTCGACAGCGATTTTAGCAACGATACGCATGATGGAATTTACCAGGGACGATACCGCATCAGCTATGATCCGGCCGACAAGGGCAAGTTCAAAACACCTACGCTTAGAAACGTGATGCTTACCGCGCCCTATATGCACGACGGCAGGTTTGCCAGCCTCGATGCCGTGCTGGAGCATTACAACAAGGGGATAAAGCCGTCTCCAACCCTTGACGCACTCGCAAGGCAATCGAATGGACAAGCCGGAATTCCGCTCACGGCAGGCGAAAAAGCCGCCATTACGGCATTTCTGCAAACACTAACCGATGATTCCTTTATCAGCAGCAAGAAGTTAAACAATCCAAATCAATCAAAATGAAACAAAAACATATCAGCAGAGCTATTTACTGCTTTATAGCAGCGGCAATGCTCTCCTCATGTTCAAAAAAATCAGATCCCGCACCGGCGTTCGAGGAGAAGAACCTCGCCCCGTTTTCTGTAGAGTTCGATAATATTGTTGGCGACCGTACGCTTACCTTCAACAATACCGCTAGCCCTTATACCAATGCAGCGGGCGATAAGTTCACTGTTTCGATGGTGCAGTATTTCATCAGCAATATCAAGGTATCAACCGCCGATGGGCATACCTATGCCGTAGACCAGGACAAAAGCTATTTTTTGATCAAAGGAGCAGATAAATCTACCAGGTTCGCGAAAGTGGAAGTTCCCGAAGGCGACTACACTAAACTGAGCTTTATCGTTGGCGTAGACAGCCTGAGAAGCACGATGGACCTGAGCAAGAGAACAGGCGTGCTCGATCCCGCAGCTGGTGGTGGCCACGATTCTGGCGGCATGTACTGGGGGTGGAACGCCGGATATATCTTTTTCAGGCTGGAAGGCAATTCTCCCTCGGTTCCCGACAATGCCGATGGCGACCCGACCGGGCAGAAGCAGTTCAAATACCACATCGGTTTCTTTGGCGGCTATAATGCGCCTACCATCAACAACATCAGGCAGGTCACCATCGATCTTACCACGGCAGGTGTAGCCAAAGTGAGAAAAGATAGACAGAGCAATGTGCACTTGTTTGTCGACATCATGAAGGTGTTCAATGGGAAGAACCAGTTTAACATAGCTGCCCATCCGAATGTGATGTTCAGCGATTATAGTGCTAGCATAGCTGATAATCTTACCCAATTATTTAGGCACGACCACACCGAAAACTAGGCGATATGAACAGAAAACATTTTATGGTGCTCCTTCTGATCGGGCTGTTCATTGTGGCCTGCAAAAAAAGCAGTCCGGTTATAGACGATGTTGTGGCAAAGTTTCTCGGCTTTCAGAGGCCCTCGAATTTTCCGGAGCCTGCTTACAACCTGGCGGGCAACAAGGTTACCAAAGAAGGCTTTGAGCTGGGAAGGGCACTTTTTTACGAGCCGAGACTGTCGCGCAACAATACCATTACCTGTGGTTCGTGCCATATCCAGTCGTCGGCATTTACCCAGCACGGCCACGATGTGAGCCACGGCATCGACGACAGGCTGGGCACGAGGAATTCTCCGCCGATCATGAACCTCGCCTGGAATAAAGCCTTTATGTGGGGAGGAGGCGTGTACGACCTAGACCTGCAGCCGATCGTGCCCATTACCACACATGAGGAAATGGACGAAAACCTGACCAATGTATTTGCCAAGCTGCAGGCCATGCCCAAATACAAGACCATGTTCAAGGCCGCTTTTGGCACCGAGCAGATCAGTACCGCAAACTTTATGAAGGCTTTGTCGCAGTTCATGGTGATGTGCATCAGCAGCAATTCCAAGTACGACAAGGTGATGCGCAAAGAAGGAAATGTGTCTTTTACAGCCGAAGAACTGGAAGGCTACAACATCTTCAAGCAAAAATGTGCGAGTTGCCATGCGGAGCCTTTATTTACCGACGGTAGCTTCCGCAACAATGGACTGCCTCCAAACGCCATCAACGATTTGGGACTGTATCCAACAACATTGATCCAAGCCGACAAATACAAGTTCAAGGTGCCTTCGCTGCGCAACCTGCAGTATAC
>NZ_JAELUC010000015.1 GCF_016429155.1 Pedobacter sp. ASV12
CCCCCCCCCCCCCCCCCCCCCCCCCCCCCCCCCCCCCCCCCCCCCCCCCCCCTTTTAGATGTGTATAAGAGACAGGCACTCAAAAGATAAGAATTGTGATTACCGTTGTGGGTGCGATTTGCTGTACGTTGCTTTTTAACACATTGGGCGTTTCTTATGCCACCACATCAGACCTGGTTTTGATCGGGGCCTATGCCTTGCCTGTTATGGTTTCGGCATGGATCTATCCATTAAGGCCTTCGCAAGACGCTTTGGTCCGGCACAGCAACGAGATGGCCTGAAAGTCATAGCAAAATCAGCTATGGCCGACATTAAAATTTTACCAAAACAACTCTCCTATTCAACTGTTTTATTAAAAAATCAAGATCATGATCAATCCAGCAGACAACATTCCAGTAGACGATTCGCAAAACAGCGAAGCGGAAGACCAACAAAGCCAAAGAGACATCCATGCCAATGGCTTAGACCTTAACGACGAACCTTTGGAAGAAGAACAAGCCAATCCCGATTTATTGAGGCAGGCTTTTGACGCCAGCGAAGCTTCTTATACCTTGGATGTAGATAAAGGAATTGCACCTAAGAAAGAGTAGTTAGTTAGAAAATTAGAAAGTTGAAATGTTCTAAAGTTACCTTCAACTGAAAGCTACTTGAAATAAATCTTAAAGGTAGTCCCTACATTCTCGACACTTTCTACCGCAATATTGCCACCCATAGCTTCGATTTGGTTTTTCGAAATGAAGAGGCCAAAGCCGCGGGCATCGGCATTGCCATTAAAAGTTTGGTAGATCCCGAATATTTTATCGCCGTGCTTTTTAAGGTCGATACCGATGCCATTATCCGAAACGCGCAGCACCAGCTGATCGTTTTCTTCAAAACAGCTTAAAGAAATGACAGGCTTCCGATCTGGGTGACTGTATCGCAAGGCATTGGAAACGAGATTGAGCAAAATGCTTTCGAGATAGGCCTTGTTGTAATTGATCTTGATATTGCTGTTCACCTTGTTGAGCACGGTGGCATCTTTGGCCAAAATCTGCGCATTTTGCGTAGCTAGCGTCTTGAGCACATAATCGTATAGGTTTAGCGGCTCTACCACAATATCGATACTGGTTTGAATGTTGATAATGTTATTGAGGTTAAACAGCGTTTCGTTCAGGTTTCCGGCTACTCTTTTAAGCAATTGGATCATTTCATCGCGTTCTTCATCGTTTTTAGCATTTTCAATCAAGCTAGAAATGCCCTGGATGTTACTGGCATGCGAGCGCAGGTTGTGCGATACGATGTACGAGAAATTAAGCAAGCGTTTATTTTGTTCGGTCACCAAGTTGAAAGACTTGCTTAAAGCCGACTCCGATTGTTTTTTATTGGTAATATCAATCATGATACCCCTGAGCTTGAGTGGTTGTCCGGGCTCGTCGATTACACTAACCACATCTCTGATCCACACCACGCTTCCATCGTTAGCCAGCATGCGGTATTCATAATCGTGCTTTCTTCTTTCGGCGGTTGCCTTTTCACTGAACACTTTGACCCATTCCTTATCGTCGGGATGCAGGTGATCGAACCAGAAACTCGGACTGTCGGTCCACTGGCTCACGGTGTAACCCAAAATATCTTTCACCTTCTGACTGATAAAAGTGCAGGAATGAGAGCCAGGCTCGCCTTCCCAAACAATACCGTCGATGGTATTGATAAGCGACTCGATGCGTTGTTGCGATTCGATCAGGCTCTGCTGCTCGGCCTTGCGTTTGGTCACATCTTCTACAATGATGATGTGATTGGTGGGGTCTTCTCCAACAGCCCAAAGCGGCGTAATGATTACATTGCCCCAGATGATTTGCCCTGCTCTCGACAAATATCTTTTTTCTCGGCTAAACTGCCTTATTTTGCCGGCCAGCAACTGCTTAAACAGCCTGGCGTCTTCTTCCAGGTCTTCGATATGGATAAGCGATTTGATCTTCTTATCCATCAGTTCCTTTTCGCTGTAACCTAAAAAATTGCAGAGGTAGCGGTTTACTTCCAAAATAAGTCCGGTACGCGAATCGACTCTTGCAATACCAATGGCGGCATTATCGAATATGTTTTTGAACTTGCTTTCGGTATTAATCAGCTGCGAGGCCTGGTCGTTTACAATGTCTTGCAACTGGGTTTGTTTGCGGAGCAGCCGCGACAATAAATAACTCGATAATACAGCCAGGCTCAACCCAAACAAAATGGCGGAGGCCAGTTCAAACCAGGTACCATAAGTATTTACGTTAATCACATAAAGCTTCCAATCGCCTTCCGGAAAAATTACCGAATGAGCGTTTTCCAACGAAAAATGCCCATCAACCGGCAGGAAAAACTCTTCCTTTTTGGTAATCGGATTAATCTTTGAAAATTGGAACCGGTAGTTTTCGTATTTTTTATTGTCGATACCGGCATTCTTGAACAATTTCTCCAGCCTGATCACCACGGCAGAAAAGCCCCAAAACTTGTTGTTGATGTACAAGGGCAGTCGGCCTACCACGCCCATGCCGCCCTGGTTGAGCTTAACCGGCCCTTGATAATACATCTTTTTGGTTTCAATGGCTTTTCTCACCTCCAAAACAGTTTGAGGAGGGCTTTTAAAAAGATCGATGTTAATAGCCTGCTCGTTTCCTTTGATCGGATACATATACTTGATTACCCCATTGGGTACCAATTGTACGGCCTGCAGATCTGGATTGGAACGGATCAGCTGATCGGCCACCGTTTCGAAATGATCGGGCACGCCTTTGTTGTCGAGCGTTAGGGCCAAGGTAAGGGCTACCGTATAGCTGTTTTTAAGCGATTGTTCGAGGTTTTGCTTAACTCCATAAAGGATGTTCGAAACCTCGCGTTCCTTGTTTTCCCTGAACAATTCATAACGCTGATGTACGATAAGCGAAATAAGCGTGAGCAACAAGAAAAAAGTGATGAAGCCCGAGGTCTGCGGTTTAGAGATAAACCAACTCGATAACTTATTGGACTTTTTCACCATGGCTATTGAGCAGTTTATTATACCTAGAATACATAATTAGACTTTGAGCACGTTAATTCAGAGCTAAATATAGCAAAAATGATCCGAAAGCGATCGGGTGACGGCCTGAAAAACACAAAGATAAAATTTCTTAATTATTAAAATTAATAACTTAAAAGAAATATTACGAGCGCTTGCATGGGGCAGCAACCACTCAAAATGTGCTTTTAAAGCTTTTGTATCAAATCTGTTGCTTTTTGATAATGCGTAGTACCCTTGGCTATTTTTTGAAGCCAGCTTTTGCATTCGGTTTTTTGCCCTGTTTTTAAATAACTCATGGCGATGGCATAGGCCGCATCGTACTTAAAGGCTGATTCTCCATTGTAAACGGTCGTCAAAAGTTCGCGACCTTGTTCTACCCGTCCGGTAGCCAATAGGGTTTGGGCATAATAATAACTTAACTGTGCATTTTGAGAATCCTTGCTGTACAGCTTTTCGAGTATACTTTTGGCTTCCGCGTATTTGCCATCGTTATAAAAAGAAGCGGCTTTGTCTAATTCAGTCTCGCTGGCAGCACCCCGTTCGGCAACCAGCATTTGTCCCGGCACATGATACTGCTGGTAAAGATTGCCACGCCAAGGTGCCCAGATAAACAGCCCTATAGCCAAAACCGCTGCTATGCCACTGGCCCATTTGATGATTGGCTTTAGCGAAAGTACTTGGGTTTCGTGTCCGAAATACTGACTGTTCAACTTGCCCAAAGTTTGCTGGAGTGCTTCGCGAACGGCATCTGGTGCCAACTGCTGCCGCAAGTTTTGTTGCAATTGCCTGTAATTTTCCAAATGTTGCTGCAGTTCGGCATCGGTTTGTAATTGGGCTTCAAACTCAGCCATTTCGGCTTCGCTTAAATCTCCCTCTACAAAACGGGCTGTCCATGTTATTTTATCTTCGGCCATCTCTTTATTTATTAAGCTGAACTAATTTCATCAGGCTTGCCATACATTCCGATTTCTTTTTGCGCAAATAGCCATAGGTTACACCCAATGCTTCGGCCACTTTTTCCTGTGCCTCGCCTTTTAAGCTCCACCTGATGATTTCCTGGCAACGCTCACCCAGCTTTTCGAAGGCTTTTAAAAACAATTTCGACTGTTCTTGCTGCTTTTCAAGCTGTTCTGCTTGTTCAAATGTATCTTCGCCGATATGTAATAAACTGTCTTCTTCTTTTGTTACCGGTAAGACAGCTCTTTTTTTCAGTTCGTTGAGCCATTTACGTTTACAGACCAGCAAAAGAAAGGGCTCGAACGGACAGGTAAGCTCCAATCCCTTGTATTTGGCCTGGTTATATACATCAACCAGAGCCTCCTGAAAAATATCTTCGGCATCGTTGGCATCGCCATTGTTAAAGCACACAAACGATTTTACTTTCCCAGCACATTTCTTATAGATTTCGTTGATCAGCTGGGCATCGTTGTTGAGCAATGCCAAAAGATAACGCTGATCTGGATGTACTGTTTTGGCCATTTGAACTGCTTTTTAGGAGGTTTGCTAGCCTAAATTACTCTTTCTTGCGCATTGCGGAAAAAAAAATGAAAATAATGGGGTAACATTTTCTGCGACGGCTTTATCTCTCCTCAAACCTGATGAACGGCGTTTGCTGAAAAGCCTGAAGAGAGTAAGCGAAATTATAAAATCAAAGATCATGAAAAAGCTAAACCTAACCTACGCAATAGTTGCCCTTATCATTTTGTTTGCGGCAGCCTGTAAGAAAGACAAAAACAACAGTGGCAATGCGGCCTACTCGGCCAAAGAATTTACTGCATTGTATGGCCCCCAAATGCAGGGCAGAAAAGTAATGGGCAATGTGGAGAACACCTTTACTTTGCCAGGTGGCACCAAGATTACCATTCCGGCAGGGGCCATCAAGTTAGGTGGCGTGGCCGTAACCGGCGAAATGACCATTAGCGCCATGGAAGTACTCAAAAGAAGCGATGTAGTATTTGGTGGCATGAACACCAATCACATCAGCGGTGCGCCTTTGGCTTCAGATGGCTTTATCTATTTGAATGCCATGGTTAATGGCACTAAAGCAGACCAAGCCTTGGCCATTCCCATCAGGGTTTCTATTCCGGCCAAAAGAACCGGTGTTACCCAACTTTGGGAAGGTGTTGAAAAAGTAGGCCAAGACAACCAGATGGCCTGGCAGGCGCCAGCCCCGCAAGCCAATGGCGTTGGCGTAAAAGTAGATGTGACCGCAGCAGCCGAAGCCTTTACTTTCGACATGGGCAACCTGGGCTGGATCAACTGTGATGTGTTTTACAGCTATAGCAACCCTAAAACCACTACGCGTGTAACCTTGGTCAACAATCCGGGCAACCTGGCAACATTTAGAGGCTATGCCGGCGAAACCTTTGTATTCTTCTGTGCCAAAGGCAGCAACGTAGTGGCCCAGCTGTATACCACCGACGGTCTGAACAAGGTAAAAAGCTACGACAATTCTATGCCGGTTGGCGTACAAGGCAAATACCTGTCATTCGCGATCAAAGATGGCAAATACTACTATGCCGAACAGGAAACCACTATTGTGGCCAACCAAAGCATTACGCTTACCTTGGCAGAAACTAGCGAAAGCCAAATACAACAAGCCATCAATGGCTTAAACAATTACTAAGAATCTATTACCCCAATTTTTAACAAGGAAGATGGAGCCGAATGCGCGCTTCATCTTTTTTTGCCATTTCGTTATTTCGGATAAAAATCTATAAATTTAGTACTCATGAAAACGCTTCTTCTTTCCATCTTTGTTTTTTTAGGCTTCCATGTAGTACAGGCGCAGGTGTTGCCCAGCGATACCGTACCGGCCAAAATCAATTATACCACAGAAAACGGCGTAACCAAATTCAGTGCCGAACTCAGGCCTTTAAGACCGATTTCGGGCGCCCCTGCTCCTTTCTATACCTATTTCTGGGAATTTGGCGATGGTGGATTCAGTTTCGAAAAAGACCCTCTTCATATCTATAATTCTTCGAATCCCACCATGGTTCGATTGTTTGCCACCAACAACTACGACGATGGCAAACATCCGCCAACCAGGCCTAGACCGATTAAACCAACCAAACCAAGTGGCGGTGGCAAACCTATGCTGGCTTCGAATACGCCCAACTTTTTTAAAATGGGAGGCAGCATTGAACTTAAAAGCAATGCCATGCCCAAGCCCGGCGACGACATGATGTTGGTTTTTGGCTACAGAAACAAAGCCAGCAACGGGCAGCCCAACCTGAACGGTACCTTGGCAATTTTGTACAACGACCGCGAATTTAGCAACAACAATTTTGTACTGACCGAAGCCCGGACTTATTTTGGGGAGCAAAAGGCCGATCTGAAACCGATGATGCAAACAGCCTACCTACCGCAAAAAAACAAAACGCCTGTTTATTACGCTTCGGCAAACCCAGAACTGACCTTGCCCAAAGCAGATCAGGTACTTTTTAAAGACAAAGCCAAAGATTTTAAAAACCAAGTAGGCTGGCGCTTTGAAGGCCTGAAAACCGATGAGGAACGCTTTCTCTTTCTTGAGTTCAAAACTACCGCAGAAATGTTGAAAGACACCAATGCCGTTGTTCGCCTTTCGGCTGTGTTTATTCCGGATAATCCACTGGTAGAAAAAGAGTTCTTTAACCTGGAACTCCAAATCGTGGCTTCGCATGATCCCAACAAAATGGTACTGCGAAAAAGCAGGATGAATTACCGCCTTACCAGTAAAAGCCGGGAACTTACTTATAAAATCCGTTTCCAAAATACCGGCAAGGGACCGGCTAAAAAGGTTGATGTGGCCGTCAACGTGGCTTCGGTTTTTGATCCGGCTACGTTAAAAGTTACCCAAACCAAACCCGAAGTAATTACCTGCGATTCGGCTTATAGCGGGCAGAGTTGCCTCAAAGTGCTGAAGGGCACAGACAGCGTACATTTTGTATTTAGCAACATCTACCTGCCCGGCCTCGACCAGAAAGGGGTTAACGACGCCGATTCGACCATGGGTTTTGTCGAATACAAGATCAGGTTCAAGGAAAAGCCCGAAAAACTACCCATCAAGAGCGGCGCGGCTATTGTTTTCGACAAAAACGAACCTATCTATACCAACAGGGCCGTGGGGCGCTTCAAAATGGGACTTTCACCCGGCATTATTTTAGGCTATGGCCTTCCTTTTGAAACGAACAACCAAAACTTCCTGAACAGCAAAAACATCGTAATCGGGGCAAGTTTGGCACCTTATGCGCCTCATCGTACCTATTGGCAGGTCGAGATCTTCCTCAACACCTTTAAAGAAAACACCTACCTGGTTAGCTCTACCACCACCGCAAAAGATACAGTCATCAACAATACCCCCTACCGCATAGACAAAAAAGACTATTACAAAACCAAAAAAGTAATAACCATTAACGCAGTGCCTTTACAGGTGCGTTATAACCTGAATAAATATGTAGGCGCAGGTGCAGGGGCCTTGGTTTCGCTTAACCTGTACGATAAGGATATCGACGAACTACGATACAACCTTACCGCCGCCAACGGTGTAGGCAAGCTTAATTTAGACAGGATAGCCAACTCGAGCAAAAAGCATTTCTCCGACTTGAATGCTTCCCTGTTTGCCGATGTGCAATTTGGTTTGGTGCGCGTAGGTCCATCTATCGGGTTCCGCTATCTTTACGACCCCAAAACCAACAATAACCGCATGGCGAGCTATGTAACCTGGAAGTTCTAGATGAGTTTGTTGGCCCAATAGCTGCATCATGACTTTGCTAAGCCAATTAGCGGATTAGGTTTTTGTATAACTTGATCGGTTATCAGCCTAAAACCATGAGCCATCAACTCCGCAATAAAATCATTAAATTAGCTGAAATGCAAACCTTTTATGCGCTCAGTTTTTTTAAGTTTTAGCTTTTTCCTTCTGTTTTTCGGAGCGCAATTCACTGTTTTGGCGCAAAACAAGTCATTGGATATCCGTTTGGATTCGTTGCAAAAGGCCAATGATTTAAGCGGGTGGATTTACGAGCGGCTGGAGTATGCCAAAAACAATCCGCAGGCAAACCTGACCTTCCTCTTGCAAACCCAGGCCAAGCTGTGGCGCAAGGCTAAAAACCAAACCGAACATTTTGCCTATTTAGATCTGCTGAATGTGCAGGGTTACCATCAATTGTTAACCGGCAATATCTTAGGTTCCATCAACAGTTACGAATCGGCTTTTGCCTATTATTTGAAAAACGAAGTGGTCGACTATGAAATTGTCGACTACACTTTAAAGCCTTTAAGCAACAACTACACCCGCCTGGGCGACTACGAACGGGCGCTCTACCTGCAACGCAGAACCCTCAATTTTCAGCTCAAAAATCAATATCCTCCAACAGACATAGCCTCCATGTACGGCAACATGGCCATTTGCTACCAATCAATGGGCAATTTGGCCGAAGCCGAAAAAAACGTTGGCGAAGGCCTGAAACTAGCCGCCAAAGATGCCCAAACACGAGTGGTTTTACGCAACGTTTTGGCTGGTATATTTTTCGAGAGAAAGGAATACCAGAAAGCTGCCCAGCTGATCGAAGCCAACATCAGTGCCCAACGGCAAAACCTCACTGCCGAGAGTGCCTATTGGCTGGCAAGCTCATTTTCCACTGCCGGCAATATCTATATGGCCTTGAATCAGCCCCAAAAGGCCGATGCCTATCTTTCGAAGGCAATTGATTTGCTCAACCGCTATTACCCCAACAAATGGCTCAGGGAAAAGGCCAATCTGTTTACCCAAAGGGGGCGATTGAAATTACAGCAACAACAACCCTTACAAGCCATCCAATTTTTCGACAAAACACTACTCACCTTAAAAATAAAAGACGGCAGCAACAACCTCATTACGCAAAGGATTTATGGCGATAACCGGGTGATGGAGGTTTTTGAACAGCTTGCCATGGCGCATCAACAGCTTAAGCAGGCTGATTTGGCCATCAAATATATGAAGCTGGCTTTGTTGGCCGGCGATAAAATAAGAAATGAATTTGCCGACGACCAGACCAAGGAGCGTTTACAGGCCGATTTGAAAAACACAGCCGAAAAAGGAATCGAAATCAGCTACCAGCTTTACCAGCAAACCCACGAAAAATATTTGCTGCGCGAAATCCTGATTTTTGCAGAACAGAGCAAAAGCCGAACGTTGCTAGACCAAATCAGGCGCAACCAGCAATTGATGGGGCTTAACCAAAAGGATTCGCTTTTTGTCAAAAAACGAAACCTCGAGCTGGCCATTACCTATCAGGAAAAACAGGAGCTGGAAGGCATTGCATCGGCCAGCCAGCATATTGCGGGGCTTAAGTATGATTTAGCCCTGATCAACAAACAATTGCAACAAAAATATCGGCAACTGCAAACGGCCAGCCCAGCATTTGCAACCTCCTTGCCAACCCAAAGAACGCTGGAATATTTTGTAGGCGAACAGGCCATTTATCTTCTCGATATGGGCAACGGCCAAATCAATTCGGTGCAGTCCCTGCCCGATGCACCTCAAGTCAAGCTGGCCATCCAAACCTATGTCAACACTTATTTCCAACATGGGCCAAATGCGATGCTCAACTCGCCCAGAGCATTCTATTTGGCTTCTTATCAGCTTTACAAAACCATACTGCAAGGGGTTCATTTAAACAAAGGCGAAAGCCTAACCATTATTCCAGATGGGATTTTGGGCTATGTTTCTTTTGATGGATTGCTCACCAACAATCAATACAGCCCAAACATTTCGGCCTGGCCATTTTTGATCAAGAACAACACCATTACCTATGCTTTTTCGCTCCAGACCTTAAGCGCCAATGCGAAAAAAAACAAGCAAGAGGGCTTTGCAGGCTTTTTTATTACACATCAACAAACCAACAATGCCCCTCTAAAAGCAGTACAGGCTGAGGCTGATGGCCTAAAAAAACTGATCAGGGGCCGATTTTTGTTTAACGAACAAGCCAATGCGAAAAGCTTTAAAAAAGAATTTGGACGTAATCAGGTATTACATATCGGCACCCATGCCTATCTATCGGGCACAAACCAAGAACCTACGCTCGATTTTGGTCCAGAAAAATTGTTTCTGTTCGAACTGACTGCCCAACAAAAAGCACCTTCATTAGTGGTATTAAGCGCTTGTAGAACCGCCGATGGCTTGTTGGCCAATGGCGAAGGTATAATCAGTTTATCGAGGGGCTTTAACGCCATTGGCACATCGGCTACCATTGCCGGCTTATGGAACGTAAACGATGTGGCCGCTTCGGTTATCACCTGCAACTTTTATAAGAACCTATTAAACGGAGAAAACAATGGGCAGGCTTTGCATCGAGCCAAACTAGACTGGTTGCAAATGCCTCAACACAACGATGCACTGTATTTGCCTTATTATTGGGATAGCCTGATTTATATGGGCACTGATCAACAAATAAATTTGGCAACACCGTTCCGTTGGCCATGGGTTACAGGTATTGGCGTCTTGGTTCTTCTGATGACAATCGCTTTGATTTGGTTCAGAAAAAAAAGAGCATAGATTGCACAAGCACCATCTCCAACACCTAGGCAAGTCAAAATCCAAACAACCAAATTCTAAACACCTTAGCCTCTCTTAGGTGTCTGAGGTGGTAAAAAAATAATAGCTAAGCATCATTTTCACCACCTAAGAAACCTTAGCAAATTTCAAAAAGCTAATTAACTATAATAATCTTAACCTCTCTTAGGTACGTGAGACTTCCAAAAAATAAATCTTTTGGGGCAAATCATTAAAAACAAAGCGGGTTACTTCGCAGAGCCAGAGTTTCAATCCAACTTTTTTGCCTTGATAGGTTTCCAGGTAATAATCGCCACCGCCACCTAAATTAGCTTCACGAGCGTGCAACAGTGTTAAGATGGCTGCGTTTTCGAATTGTTCGTCGGCCAGCCAAAGTTTTAAGGCAGTACCTTTATGGCTTAAAAGCTCCAACCATTGATCGGCACCCTCCACCAGCTGCAAATCATCAGGATCGCCTTTCCATTCGGGCAAAAGCACATACCATTCGCCCTTGTTGTTCTTTTTAAACTCAAGTATTCTTTTTGGCATCGGCTCCTGTTTCTTTTTTAAAAATAGCAGCTCCCAATGGTGGCAAATTAATCGCTATCGACTGTTTGCGGTGGTTGCAATCTATATTTTCCGTAGCTATGGCTTTTGGATTAAGCTGGTCGCTTCCGTAAAACTCGGACGCATCGGTATTGAATATTTCCTTCCATTTGCCCTTTGCAGGCACACCGACCCTAAAATTCTCGCGGTATACCGGCGTAAGGTTCAGCACCACCAGCAAGGTATCTTTAGGCTTGGAGCCTTTTCTGCAATACGTAAATACAGATTGATCCATATCGTCGGCATTGATCCATTCAAAACCTTCGTAAGAAAAATGATATTGATAAAGCGCCGGTTCTGAGCGGTAAAGCCGGTTCAAAGCCTTCACCAGCTTTTGCATGCCGGCATGTGGCGCATATTGCAACAAATCCCAATTGAGCGATTCATTAAAATTCCATTCGTTGGTTTGCGCAAATTCGTTGCCCATAAACAGCAGCTTGGTTCCCGGATGCGTAAACATGTAGGCATACAAGGCCCTCAGGTTGGCAAATTTTTGCCATTCATCGCCGGGCATTTTGTAAATCATAGAAGATTTGCCATGCACTACCTCATCATGCGAAAAGGGCAGCATAAAATTCTCGCTAAAGGCATACGAAATGCTAAAAGTTAGTTGGTGATGATGGTATTTCCGGTTAATGGGATCATTTTTGAAGTACTTTAGGGTGTCGTTCATCCAACCCATCATCCATTTCATGCCAAAACCCAAGCCACCTGCAAACACCGGCCGGGTTACCCCATCAAAAGTGCTGCTTTCTTCTGCAATGGTCTGCACACCTTGATAATTGCCATAAACGGCTTCGTTCAGGTCTTTCAAAAAGCTAATGGCGCCTAAGTTCTCGCTGCCGCCATATGCATTGGTTCCGGCTTCTTCGGGTGTTCTCGAAAAATCGAAATAGAGCATCGAAGCCACAGCATCAACACGCAGACCATCGGCATGGTATTTTTCTAACCAAAACAAGGCATTACTAATGAGAAAAGAACGTACTTCGTTACGGTCGTAATTGAAAATGTACGATTTCCAATCGGGATGGAAGCCCTTGCGCATATCGGCATGTTCAAACAGGTGCGTTCCGTCGAAATTAAACAAACCGTTGGCGTCGCCAGGAAAATGCGAAGGCACCCAGTCTAAAATAACCGCAATATGATGCTGGTGCAACTGGTCGATCAGGTACATGAGATCTTGTGGCGCGCCATGCCTGGAACTTGCGGCAAAATAGCCGGTAACCTGATAACCCCAGGATGGATAGTAGGGGTATTCCATGATAGGCATCAGCTCTACATGGGTAAAGCCCATTTCCAAAATATAAGGCACTAACGTATTGGCAATTTCGCCATAGCTTAATACCCTTTCAGGGTTGCTTGGATCGCGTTGCCAAGAACCCAAATGCAATTCGTAAACCGAAATCGGCTGGTTAAGCGCATTGAGTTTGGGCCTTTTCCTTAACCAAGCTTTGTCTTTCCAGCTGTAGTCGACATCCCAAACAATAGAAGCCTTTTGTGGCGGGTGTTCCCAGCGCAGCGCATAGGGATCGCCTTTTTCAATATCGCTGCCATCAAAACCTTTGAGGTAATATTTATAAATTTCGCCTTTAGCTACATGCGGAATAAAACCTTCCCAAATACCCGATTCGTCCCAGCGTTTATTTAACGGATGGCTTTCCCTACTCCAACCATTAAAATTGCCCATTACGGCAACCTGTTGTGCATTAGGCGCCCATACGGCAAAATAGGTACCAGCCACCTGGTTTACGGTACAAAGGTGTGCCCCCATTTTCTCGTACAAACGGAAATGCTTGCCCAGCAAAAACAGCGAAACATCAAATTCGGTAAACAAGCTGTAGGCCCAAACACTTTTAAAAGCATCCAGTACTTTTTCTTTAGGGGATGACTTTCCTTTACCCTTGGTATTTTTTTTAGTGCCGGCCATATCTGGTTTTTGGGGTGGTTAATTGTTCTTTGTTAGAATTTAAGTATCTCCATTTTACAATATAACAGTATCAGCCATTAAATAATTACTCCTTAAGCACCAATAATCTTGATATGGATAAAGTTTTTGTTCGATTTAAATCTCAATCGCTTGCGCTCATCCAAATAAAAATCGGTGATTTCCTTATCGTCGGCAAAAACCTTGGCTACTTCAAAAGGCAGTCCGATTACATTGTAATCATACAATTCATAATTCGGGGTGTACAAACCTTCTACAACCTGCTCGATAAAAAGATTATGGCCATCGCCTTTTACCACAAATTTCTTTTCCAGGTAGATATCCTGTTCATAGGCAAAAGTATCGCCATGGTCTTCGAACATAAACGAATTGACCTCATAATCGGCATAGTAGATGTTGAGCCAAACCTCGTCTATCGGTTTTTCGCCCACATATTGCATCACTGGATATTCGGGCAATACCGAGCCTGCCCGAACAAACAGCGGCATGTCTTCTAAAGGGGCTTCAATATCGTACTCGTTGCCTCCGTTGAGCAATTCGTGCGTCCAGAAATTGTACCATTGGCCTTTAGGCAGGTATACAACCCGCGAAGTGGCGCCTTGTTCCAATACCGGACAAACCAACAGCTTATCGCCAAAGGTAAATTCATCCTGACGGAAGTGGTTGCCGATATTTTCCTGCTCGAGCATGGCCAATGGCCTCAAAATTGGGAAACCATAGCGATGATGCTCCCAAAACACCGAATAGATGTATGGCATTAGGCGGTAGCGCAACTCGATAAATTTACGGTTGATGCTGGTAAAGGGTTCGCCAAAGCTCCAAGGTTCGCGCTCGGAGGTATCGCCGGCCGAGTGTGCCCGCATAAACGGCGAGAAAGTGCCCAGCTGGATCCAGCGGGTAAACAACTCGCCATCGGGCTCGCCACTAAAACCGCCGATATCTGTTCCGATAAACGGAGCACCAGAAATAGACATACGCTGACACTGGATATTGCCCAGTTTGAGGTGTTCCCAGGTGGCCACGTTATCACCGGTCCATATACAGGCGTAGCGTTGTACGCCAGAATAGCCTGCCCGGGTGATGGTAAAGGGACGTTTGTTGCGCATCAGTTTTTTCAAACCGTCGTAGGTTGAACGTACCATTTGCATACCGTAAATGTTGTGCGCTTTGCGGTGCGATCCGCGATAGCCATCGAAATTATGTCGAACATCGTTAGGGAAAGTACCGGCCCCAAACACGGCCGGCTCGTTCATGTCGTTCCAAAACCCGGCTACGCCCAAATCAACCAGCTCTTTGTACAGCCCGCCCCACCATTGCCTTACCGTTGGATTGGTAAAATCAGGGAATTGGCAACGACCCGGCCAAACGTGGCCTTCCATAAAGTAATCGTCACTTCGGCGACAGAAATAATTGTTTTCCTTGCCTTCCTTAAACACCCAGTAATTATCGTCTACTTTAATTCCCGGATCGATCATCACCACGGTTTTCATCCCGATGCTTGCCAGGTCCTTGATCATTTTTTTAGGATCTGGAAAATACTTTTTGTTCCAGGTAAAGCAACGATAGCCATCCATGTAGTCGATATCCAGATAAATGGCATCGCAAGGAATTTGGCGTTCCCTGAAGCCTTCGGCAATTGCCCTTACCTTAGATTCTGGGTAATAGCTCCAACGGCATTGGTGATAGCCCAAAGCCCATTTTGGTGGCAATTTATGCGTACCGGTTAAGCTTTGGTAGCGTTTTACCACATCCATCATGTGTGGCCCGTGGATATAATAGTATTGCAGTTCTCCGCCGTCGGCCCAAAAACTGGTTTTCAGGTGGTCTTCCTTGCCAAAATCGAAATAAGAGCGGAAAGTATTATCGAAAAAGATGCCATAAGAGGCCCCTTGATGTACGCCGATATAAAACGGAATGGTACGGTAAAGCGGATCTTGATCCCAGCCAAAAGAGTAGGCATCGGTATTCCAGTTCTGGAATTTACGTCCCCGTAGGTTCATATTGCCCGATTTATCGCCCAAGCCAAAGAAATTCTCCTCGGGCAGGCAATTTTTGGTAGCGAATACGTAATAGCCGCCAAACTCAACGTTTTCTTCCCAGTGCATCGGCGAACTGTCTTCGCTCATCACCATACTCGTGTGATTGTCGAGGAATGAGATATGAAAGGTTTCCTTGTTCAGTTTGCAGGTAACGGTATTGGTGGCAATCAGGTAGTCCTCGTCGGTTTCTTCGAGCCTGAAAGTGCTCACGCGTTGATCTACCTGAGGTACGGCATAAGAAAAATCGTCGAGAAAAACACTGTGAGGTGCCATTCTTACCCGGATAATCTCGTCGCTCACTACCCTCACTTCTACCCGCGCATTTCCATCTGAAAAATAAAACCTGTTGTCTTCTTTTTTGACCTCAACGATGGCAGTGAGGTATTGTTTGACGATAGGCTTTAAACTGGTAACAGGGTTATTCAGGTGCTGAATAATATCATCTTCAATATGTTCTGTAGCAATTACTGGCGTTTCTTTTTCTTCTTTGTTCAGTTCTTCTTCCATAAGTTTATCTTCGTTTCCCAATTAAAACCAATCCTATTCTTTATTTTGAATAATATTGGCCGTTGGCGCTCCTTGCCAACAAATTTAACGCTCATCCTTGTCGGCCTGTTGACAAAGAACGCCAACAAAAGCAACAAGGAACTAGGATAAACATATTAAAAATCCCTTAGTTATCCTCCATTTTTTTGAGGTTTTTACAAGTCGTGTGATTTTTACACCGAGCGTCCCTCTTCTACTTCCAATCTATTGGCCAGAACTTCGTCGGTACGCTTGGGCTCCCTTACAAAAACATAGCAGATAACCGCCGCCAAAATCATCAGTGCACCCCCTAATTGAACGGCCAAAAGCCTATCGTTGTGCAGTACGTTTTTCATGAGCCAGCCAAAGCCCAATGAGGCTATAATCTCAGGCAATACGATAAAGAAGTTGAAGATGCCCATGTAAATCCCCACTTTATCTTTGGGCAAAGAACCGCTGAGCATGGCATAAGGCATAGACAGGATACTGGCCCAAGCAATGCCCACACCGGTCATGCAGAGGTACAGCATGTTTTTGTCGTGCACCCAAGCTACACTAATGAGGCCCAGCGCACCGCAAAGCAGACAAAGCGCATGGGTGGTTTTACGCCCCAGCAGATCGGCAATTTTAGGCAACAACAAGGCAAACAAGAAGGTAACCACGCTATAATAAGCCAAGGTGAGGCTGCCAAAGTCGGCGCCGTGCGCATAAACCGGATCGCTGGCATCTTTACCGCCAAATACGTTTACCGCCACGGCAGTTGTGTAATAAAACCACATGAGGAACAGGCCTGGCCAGGTAAAAAACTGCACCAACGACACTACACGCATCCGCTTGGGCATATTGGCCAAGGCATGAAATATTTCGCGCAGCCCCGAACCCAAACCTTTACTTTCTGAAGTAGTTTCTGCTTTGCTTGAAGGCGGATATTCTTTTGTGGTTAAAACCGTATACAGCACCGCTGCAAAGAAGAAAAACGCCCCCAGGTAAAAAGAGAACTTTACGTTTTCTGGAATATTGCCTGGCGAGGCGGTATTGGTAAGGTGGAAAATATTGTTCATTACCCAAGGCAACGACGAAGCCACGCTTCCACCCAAACCAATCATGAGGCTTTGCATGATAAAGCCACGGTTTACCTGACTATCGGGCAGTTTGTCGGTTACAAAGGCACGGAAAGGTTCCATGGCAATATTGCCAAATACATCTAATACCCATAACAAACCCGCAGCCATCCATAAGGTACTACTGTGTGGCATAAAAATCAAGGCGATACTGCTGATCAATGCACCGATAAAGAAATATGGCCTCCTGCGCCCCCAATGCGGATGCCACGTCTTATCGCTCAAGTAACCGATAATGGGTTGCACAATCAGCCCGGTTAAAGGCGCAGCCAAGAACAATAAAGGCACTTGGTCGGCATTAGCCCCCAGGTTTTCGTAAATACGGCCCATATTGGCGCGTTGCAGGTCCCAGCCAAACTGGATGCCAAAAAAGCCTACGCTCATGTTGATGATCTGCACGAGAGACAGTTTTGGATTTTCGGTTAATGTTTTGTGGTTCATTGGGTTGGTTTATTTGGTTAGGTTTTTAGGTAGTCGCAATTAGAACTCCAGTATGGCCGCACTCGTGGCTGGCATTTTCAACTGCAGTCCGTTATCCATGTTTGCGGCTTTAAATTCGGTGCCCGACAACAGGTCTTTAAAGGTTGTTGATTTGCCATTTAGGTGAAAGGCATCCAGTACGTCTTTTGGAAACCTGACCAGCAATTGGCTTTCGCTTCTGTTAAAATTGGCTATGATCAACACTTGTTTGTTTTCGGTGTAGCGCAGGTAGGCGTAAACTTTATCGTTAAATCCGGCTGAATCTTTATTGGCCTGCAACAATTCATAAAAACTGCCCTTGCTAATGGCTTCGTTTTGTTGCACCAGGTTAAGCAACTTGCTGTAGAATTCGCGTAAGCGCTTTTCTTCGGCATTGAGCTTGCCCCCGTCGAACAGGCCATTGTTCATCCACTTTTGGTGCTGAGGCAATCCCCAATAATCGAATATGGTAGAGCGTCCGTCGTCGCCACCAAAGCCTTCGGCACCATGGGCAGGCTCACCTACTTCCTGGCCGTTGTAAATCATTACGGGGCCAGTTGACAAGGTAGCGGTAACCACCATGGCCGGCACGGCATACCACGGGTTTGCAGCAAATGCCTTGGAAGCAATCCGGGTTTCGTCGTGGTTTTCTAAAAAGCGCAACATGTGTTGGCTAAAGCCCTTGCTTTCTTGCTGCCAAACCAAGGTGATGTCTTTTACCGTGGCTTTCTCGTCGTTCATCATCAGGCGTTTCAATCCGTCGTACAAGCCAACTTTATCGTACAGGTAATCGAATTTGCCATTGAGCAGAAAGTTTTTATACTCGTTCCGGTCGTAGGCTTCGCCGATAAAAACAAGATTTGGATATTTCTTTTTCAAATCGCTGATGGCCCAGCTCCAGAATTCTACAGGTACCATTTCGGCTACGTCGCACCTAAAGCCATCAACACCCTTCGAAGCCCAAAAAGCCAGAATATCGCGCATTTTTTTCCAAACGGGCGGATGGGGCACAAAATGCTTGGCATTGTTTTGCTGTACATCTACACCATAATTGAGTTTGATGGTTTCGAACCAATCGTCGAGTTTGGGACTAGCGCTAAACACGTTGTTGCCGGTAGCTTTTGCCGGAAACTCGTCGAATTTCCCATCCTTTAGCGGGTTTTCATAACCTCCGCCACCCGGCTGATAACCCGTTGGCACCACGAAATGCTGATTGGGGATGTAGTAAAAATCGTTGTTGGGATCAAAGCTTTTGCTTTTGTCGTCTTGGGCACCCAAGTCGATTACGTTGGCTGGCTTGGCATCCGAATGATAGGTTCTGGCTACATGGTTGGGAATAAAATCCATCAGTACTTTTAAGCCCTGATCGTGGGTTCGTTTAATCAGGCTTTCATATTCGGCCATTCTATTGGGCACATCAACCGCCAAATCAGGGTCTACATCGTAATAATCCTTAATGGCATAGGGCGAACCCGCCTTGCCTTTCACAATGTCGGGATCATCATTCTTAATCCCCGCCTTCGAATAATCAGACATGGTGGCATGCTCGATTACTCCGGTATACCAAACGTAATTTACCCCCAGTTTTTTAAGCGCTTTTAAGGCCTGTTCGCTGATGTCGTTAAACTTGCCCACGCCATTTTCTGTCATCGAGCCATAAAATTTGTTGGTGGTATTCTGATTGCCAAAATAGCGTACCAAGGCTTGGTAAATGACTATTTTTCGGTTCTCGAGCTTTTCTGAAGTCGTTTGGTTCGGGTCTAACATCTGCAAATTATTTTGACGTATACAAGCGCACAGTCCAGTAACAAGGACCAAGAACACGGCTATTTTGATAACGTTTTTCAAGGGAGTTGGTTTAAGTATGCAATACTAAATTACTGTTGGCCTGCAGCTGATGCGCTTGGCCAAAAACATAGATTTCAACGCTGGTGTTGCTTTCGTTGCGTAGCCTTACCTGCTTATCGCTTACCTTTACCGTAATCGTAGCCTGCCTAAAGCCTATCTTAAAAGCATAAGACGTCCATTTTTGAGGCAATATCGGATGCAAATGCAAAGCTCCCTCTTTAACGCGCATGCCACCAAAGCCTTCGACCACGCTCAGCCAGGTACCAGCCATAGAGGTAATGTGCAAGCCATCTTCGGTATCGTTATTGTAATCGTCCAGATCCAAGCGCGAAGTACGCAGGTAAAATTCGTAAGCCCTGTCTAAATCGCCCAGTTTGGCGGCAATAATGGCATGTACGCAAGGCGATAAAGAACTCTCGTGCACGGTGCGCGGTTCGTAAAAATCATAATTTCTTCTGATGGTTTCGAGGTCGTAGTCTTCTTCAAAAAAGTAAATTCCCTGCAAAACATCGGCTTGTTTGATAAAGCAGGACCTTAAAATCCTGTCCCAGCTCCATTTTTGGTTCAAAGGCCTATCGGTGGCAGGCAAGTCTTTGACCAGTACCTGCTCCTTGTCTAAATAACCATCCTGTTGCAAGAAAATGCCTAGCTGCTCATCAACCGGGTAAAACATCAGCTCAATGATTTCGCGCCAGTGGCTGGTTTCTTCCTGTTCCTTGAAATTGGTTTTGGCAAACAGCTCATTTAGCAGAACACGGTCCATACCTTTTACCAATTCAATGGCCTCTATGGTATATTTTAAGCACCAGGTGGCCATCGTGCTCGTGTACCAGTTATTGTTGACGTTGTTTTCGTACTCGTTTGGTCCGGTTACGCCCAACATGACATAGCGTTCTTTTTCGATGCTCCAGTTTACGCGCTGTGCCCAGAAGCGGGCAATGCCGATGAGCACCTCTAAACCATATTTAGCCAGGTAGCTCTGGTCGCCGGTGTAACGGCTGTAATTGAAAATGGCAAAGGCAATCGCGCCATTGCGGTGGATTTCTTCAAAGGTAATTTCCCACTCGTTATGGCATTCTTCGCCGTTCATGGTTACCATCGGGTATAAAGCCGCGCCGTTTTTAAAACCGAGCTTTTCGGCATTTTCTATGGCTTTATCCAATTGTCTGTAACGATAGATGAGCAGGTTTTCGGCTACCTGCTGTGGCGCCGTTGCCAAATAAAAGGGCAGGCAGTAGGCTTCGGTGTCCCAATAGGTGGAGCCACCGTATTTTTCGCCGGTAAAGCCTTTCGGGCCGATATTTAGCCGGGCATCTTCGCCGGTATAGGTTTGGTGCAGCTGAAAAATATTAAACCTGATGGCCTGTTGTGCGGCTACGTCGCCTTCAATTACCACGTCTCCGTTCTGCCATTTGCCAGCCCAGGCCTGTGCCTGTTCTTGGCGCATGAGGTCAAAACCCTTGGCCACTATCTTTTGAAGAGCCTGAACAGCAGCTTCTTCTATTTTATTTTTAGCATAGTTCTCTGACGAGAGGTTAACGGCATATTTGTAAACGGAAGTGGTTTCTCCTTTTTTCACATCAACCGTAAATTGCTGGGCCACATACTTTTCCTTACTCACAAATTTGGGTTTCAGGTTTAGTGGGGCTCCGTTTTGATGGATTTCGGTATAAATACCAGAACTTACCCAGAAAGCGGTTTTCTTGGTTTCCATGGTCAGCAATGCGAAACTGTGTTGCTCGGTTTTGCTGATTTCGGTCCAAAATTTTTCGTCGTAGTTCGAATCCTGGTTTTTCACATCGCCGTCCAAACTCGATTCGATGCTGATTTGGCCATCAAAATTATGTGGCGTTAGGCTGTAGCAAATGGCTCCTGCTTCATCATCAACAAGGCTGCAAAAGCGAATGGTCTCGACTCCGAGAACGTTCCCGCTCCTGAGTTCGACTATAAATTTTCGGGTTAATGTACCCAATTGCATATCGAGTACCCTGCTGAATTCCAGTACTTTACAGGTATTCAGGTCGAGCTCTTCGCCATTTACGGCAACACGAATGCCTATCCAGTTGGTGGCATTCAAAACTTTGGCAAAATATTCAGGATAACCGTTTTTCCACCAGCCCACACGGGTTTTATCAGGATAGTAAACCCCAGCCACGTAATTGCCCTGCAGGGTTTCACCGGTATAAGTTTCTTCAAAATTGGCACGTTGGCCCATCCTTCCGTTGCCTATGCTAAAAATACTTTCAGAAATCTTATTCAAATGCGGATCAAATCCCTCTTCAATGATCTGCCACTCCTGATGTTTGATATAATTCTTCATCGCTTATAAATTCTCTAATTTTGCTAAAGTCATCTCAAATAAACCTTCTACAACCAAATCTGCACCTTTTAACACTTCGGGCTTGCCAATGCCTATGGCTTTCATACCGCCGTTTTTGGCCGCTTGTATACCTGCAATGGCATCTTCGAAAACCACGCATTGGCTGGGTGGCACATTCAGCTCCTGAGCTCCAACCAAAAACACTTCCGGATCGGGCTTAGACTTGCTTACCTTGTTGCCATCAACCAGCGCATCAAAAAGGTGTGTAATCCCTACCTGGCGCAAAATGGTTTCAGAATTTTTGCTAGCCGAGCCCAAAGCCGTTAAATAATGATTGGCCTTTACCAGTTCCAAAAATTCCTTAGCTCCCGGTAAAATCTCCCGGGGAGTCATTTTGGTAATCATCTCTACATACCATTCGTTTTTGAGCGTGGCCAGCTCCTGCATTTCTGCATCGCTTTTGCTTACGCCACCCCAATTTAGTATTATTTTTAACGACTCTATCCTGCTAATGCCTTTTAGTTCTTCATTTTGTGCTTCGGTAAAGTCGAAGCCTAACTGATTGGCCAATCGGCGCCAAGCTTTATAATGATACACAGCGGTATCAACGATAACCCCATCGAGGTCGAAAATGCAGGCTTTTGGTTTAGACATATTTTTTATTGCAGTTCAAATATATAAGTTGTTTTGGCAGGAAGCTGTATGTTCCCTATCGGAATTTTTTGACCCGAAATAATATTACGCAAACTTTGATGCGTACCGATGCGCTCGGCAAAGCGGGCTGTTTCCAAGTTTTCGGCCTGCTCATTGCTGTTCATAACTACCATCACTGTTTTTTGGTTATCGTATCTGAAATACACATAGATGCCTTTTTCGGGTACAAACTGCATCAGTTTACCTGTTTGCAACACGGAGTTGTTTTTACGGTAATTGGCCAGTTTCTTTACAAAATCGAAAGCTTCGTTTTCTTTGGCGCTTCGGCCTGAAGCCGTAAATTTATTTACTTGATCAGCTGGCCAGCCTCCGGGAAAATCTTCGCGCACCAAGCCATCCGGGTTGGAAAAATTCTTCATCAGGATTTCGGTGCCATAATACATTTGAGGAATGCCCCGGAGCGAAAACAACAGAATAATTCCAGATTTGAACTTGTCGAAATCTTCGCCAACCACCGAATAAAACCTGCTGATATCGTGATTATCCAGAAAAAGCACATTACGGGTAGGATCTTTATACTGATAATCGCTGGCCAAGGTAGTGTAAAGCCTGTTTACGCCATCTGTCCAGCCGAATTTGCCATTTAAGGCTTCGTTGATGGCAAAATAGGTCTGGAAATCGGTTACACCCTGCAAACCCGTATCGAAATGCTGGTTTACCGTACTGCCTTCGGTAAAAAACACCTGGTTCGGAATACCATTCACCCACGTTTCGCCAAAGAAGGTAAATTTTGGAAACTCCCTGATAATCGCTTTGGCCCATTCGGCCATAAAAACCTTGTCGTTATAGGCATAGGTATCGAGCCTGAAGCCATCCAAGCCCGCATATTCGATCCACCAGATGTGGCTTTGGGTAATGTAGTTCTTCACCAAGGGATTTTGCTGATCAACATCGGGCATGTGGTGGTCAAACCAGCCGTCGGTCATTAATTTGCGGTCGGCTTTCGAGGCGTAGGGATCGAAAAGGGTCTGGTCTTTATAAGTTGTACCCGTATATTTTGGCCATTGGTGAAACCAGTTTTTGGCTGGCGGGTCTAAAAACAGGAAATGCTGGTCGCCGATATGGTTGTGTACCAAATCCTTGATCATTTTCATGCCTCTTTTGTGGCACTCGGTTACCAGTTGCCGATAAAGTTCGTTGGTGCCCAACCGGCGGTCTACCCTGTAATTTTCGGTAGCGGCATAGCCGTGATAAGAAGTTTTGAACTCGTCGTTTTCCAATACCGGGTTAAGCCAAAGCGCGGTTACCCCCAGCTCTTGCAGGTAAGGCAAATGGTTGATAATGCCCTGCAAATCGCCTCCGTGCCTGTAATACATCGAATCGCGGTTGAAGCCCTGGTCTTTCATTCCTTTGACCTGATCGTTGCTGGCATCGCCATTGGCAAAACGGTCGGGCATAATCAGGTAGATGAAATCTTTATTGCTTACGCCCGTGGTGTGGTTGGTTCTGGCTTTGAGCTCGTAGCTATAGCGAAGCGAGGTCTTTCCTTTTTCGGAAAAAACCAGTTCGAATTTACCGGGCTTTGCCTGCGGGGAAATAGACAAATTCACAAACAGGTAATTGGGATTGTCTACTTTTTGTACACTGACTAATTTAACCCCAGGATAGGCGCTGATGCTCGCGCTTTTCTGACCCATCTGCTGGCCCCTGACCAATAATTGCAAGGCCGGATTTTTAAAGCCTGTATACCAATTGGCAGGTTCTATCCGCTCGATAGCCGGAAGCTGCGCAAAAAGCGAAGTCAGCGGCAAAAGGAACAAAAGACAAAGGAGCAAGATCTTTTTAGTCATCAAAAAAGAAACGAATGGTTAGCAAGGCTAAAGTGTTAATTTTTACATTAAAACCAAAGCAAATTGCAAAATAATATTGGGCAATAAAAAAGCCCCCCGGTTTTCGGGAGGCTTTTCAAATCAAATATAAATCTACTATGGATTAAACGTAAACGATAAATAATACAATGCTCCAACTGATGGGTTACCAAAAGATGTAGTATAGTATTTATTCAAGATGTTTGAACCGCCCAATTTAACAATCGATTTTACAGATGGCACTTTGAGGTTAACCTGTGCATCGAAAGTGGAATAAGATGGTACGTTTCCTGTGGCAAAGGTTGAGTTCCACAAGAAAGCATCCTGCCAACGGTACTGTACGTTGAAACCGAAGTTTTTAACGATTTCCCTGCTGCCGATACCTGCATTAAATCTCCACTCTGGCGTGTTGAAGTTGTTATCGAAATTAGCTGGCAAATCGGTTAGTTTGTTGTACGAGGTATTTCCGTTGAAGTTGAACTTGCCTACTTGATAATCCAATCCGATAGCGGCGCCATAGGCTTTTACCTGATCAGCTACGTTTACCGGAACGCTGAACTTCACTGCCGTAGTAGTTGGGTTTTGGTACAAGTTAACACCACTGATGAAATCTTTGTAGATGTTGTAATAGGCATAAGCATCGATCAGCAAGCTTTTGGTGGCCAATCCTTTGTAGCCGATCTCAAAAGATTTTACGCTTTCTGGACGAAGGCCTTTGGCATCGAAAGTATAAGCTTGCAGCAAAGCCGGATTTGGCGTACCACCGGCTACAGAAGCCAAGAATGCCCTGTAGCTGGCTTCGGTTACCGCTTTGTTGGTATTCAGGTTGTATTTATTGATCGACTCTGGCAAACCACCAATTAAACGGGTTGAACCGCCGCCTACGGCCAAATCAATGTATTGGTCTTGCGTAGTTGGATTACGGTAACCTGTTTGGAACGAGGCCCTGATGTTGTTGTTTGGTGCTACGGTCCATACGCCGGTTACGCGAGGCGTTAACCTGCCTTCGAAGTTTTTGCTCTTGTCGTAACGGCCGGCAACGGTCATTTTAAATTTGTCGCCAAATTTCTTGCCCAACTGTGCAAATGCGCCATACTCATCGATGGTGATATTGCGGTTGGCATCATCAAAGATAGTACCGTCAGAATGCAGGAAATAATCGCGGTAAGAAGCACCAACCTGAAACTCTACTACGTTGTTAAACAAGCTAGAGAAGTTGTACATACCTTCGTAGTGATACAAATTGGTTTTATCATTAAACTTGGCACCATTAGCCGGACCAATCGTTTTAGAAGTGATGGCATCTTTAGCGGTTTCGTAACCTGGTGTACCTGGCATTAAACGGCCAATATCAGCCTGAGATCTTGCAAATGCATGGGCAGCCACATCCGATTGTCCGCCAGCTCTTGCACCAATGTAGTTGCCAATATATTGTGGAAACCAAGTCGTTGAAGGCTTCCAGGCCTCGTTAATAAATGTACCCAAAATGGTAGCGTTGTAGGCATCGCCAGAACGCTCTTGGGTAGTATAAGCCCTCAAGAAGAAATCTTGTCCTTTCAATTCCAATTTATACTGGCCGATTTTGAAGTTTCTTAAAGAATAACGGTCTGTACCAGTATAAACCGAAGTACCCGTTCCCCAGTTGGCCTGGGCTATGGCTTCAACGGTGTTGTTAAATTTGTAGTGCAACGAAGTGGAAGTTTTGAGCGATTTAGTATCGTAATCAACCAAATCAGTTTCGGCATAGCCTGTTCTTGATACAAATTGGTTAGGCAACAAGCCTGGCACCCTTAATCCGATATAAAAAGGCAGGTAGTTTTGTACAGCTGGCCTTAAGGCTGCCGGCAAACCAGCCAAGAAAGCCGCCTGTTGGGCAGCCGATGGCGCACCAGTTGCAGGTACACCCATGGCACCAAATGCACCGTCCATGGTATTTTTGATATTTGGAATAAGCCCACCACTAGCCGTTGCAATACCGGCAATGGTTTGGTTTTGTACGCTTTGCGAAACATTGATCATGTTTTGGCTGATCTCATCGCCATATACGTTTACACCATCATAGTTAGGGTCGCTATTCCTGTCGCCATTTTTTAGCTGACGGGCAACACGGTCAAAGTTACGGGTATCGGTAGCGGCCCAGTCTTTAGCCTGCAGGAACGAGAACGAAGTTTTGAAACCAAATTTATTGTTCCATGATTTAGCCATGCGAACATCCAATTGCTTAAACTCCTGAACACCTTGCGAGGTTTGATTGTCGTTTACATGGTTGATACCGGTTTTATATTGGAAACTGGCACCTTGGTACTGATAAGGATTTTTTGAAGTCATCAACAAAGTACCGTTGGTACCACCGGCACCATACAAAGCCGAAGCTGCGCCAGGCAAAAGCTCTACGTTATCTACATCCAGTTCAGATAGGCCAACGATATTGCCCACTGAGAAGTTAAGACCGGGAGCCTGGTTGTCCATACCGTCAATATATTGGTTAAAACGCACGTTGCCATTGGCATTGAAACCACGGGTATTTACCGATTTAAAGGTTAAACTTTGGGTACTCATCTCCACGCCTTTCAGGTTGTTCAACGCGTCGTAAAAAGAAGGGGCTGGAAGCTCTTTTAAAGCTGCCGAGCTGATGCGCTCTACAGAAACCGGAGATTCTAAAATTCGTTCCGGCGTTCTCGAGGCAGAAATCACCACTTCTTGACCCAAAATCGCACCACTTTCTAGTTCGAAGGTCAAATTAGCCGCATTTCCGCTCACTTCTTTTTCAATCGAGGCAAAACCGATATAAGAAACCACAATGCTAAAAGGTGGTTTTTCTGTAGTAGTGAAGGCAAACTGGCCTTTTGCATCGGTTGAAGAGCCAACTGTTTTTCCCTTAATGGTTACGCTTACCCCAGGAATAGGCTCCTTTGTGGCCTTGTCTGTAACCGTACCACTTACTACTATGCTCTGTGCATACGCTCCAACACCAGTTGCCAGCAGTACGAAAAGCATAAAAATGATTTTAGTAAAGATTTTATTCATACTTAAGTAGTTTATATTTGTTTATCACATAAACTTAATACAAATTTTCTTACTAACAAATTCTATTCTGCAGAAAATTTACTTCGCAAAATCTAATTTGATTGTAGCGGGATTTATTTTTATATGTAAATTGCAGGCTAAGTTTCTACCGATGAAACCGAGCAAAAACCAAATAACCCCTTAGTTCACAGCAATGAAGAAAGTTAAAGCCCTGATCTGTGTCATCATACCCATTCTATTGGCCTACGTTTTTAACACCAAATTTGGCGATACGCCACCGGTTCTCAAGTTCCTGAACCCTTTTACGGGCTTTTGGCAAAATGCCGAGAGCAACATCGTTACGGCTAACAAAAAAATCGTGCTTAAAGGTGCGCAAGACAAGATTGACATCCTTTTCGACGACCGGATGATTCCGCACGTATTTGCACAGAACGACCATGATCTTTACTATGCGCAGGGCTATGTAACTGCCATGCACCGCTTGTGGCAGATGGATTTTCAGACCCGATTTGCTGCCGGAAGGATTTCGGAAGTAGTGGGCAAAAAAGCCATAGAGGTTGACCGCTACCAGCGCCGCATGGGTATGGTTTATGGTGCCGAAAATTCGCTGAGAGGCATGATGGCCGACCCCAAAGCCAAAGAAATGATCATGGCTTATACCGATGGAATCAATGCCTATATCCGTTCTTTAAACAGGGCTAACCTGCCACTCGAATATAAATTATTGGATTTTAAGCCTGAAAACTGGACTCCTATCAAATGTGCACTACTGCTCAAGCAAATGTCGGCTGTGCTGGCCATGGGCTCAGACGAGTTTTACATGACCAACATCCTCAAAAAATTTGGGCCAGAAGTAACCAAAGACCTTTTCCCGGATTACCCGTTTAAGGAAGATCCGATTATTCCGGTAGGCACCAAATGGGATTTTACGCCTTTGCCAATTCCGCAAACGCCCAACAGCTTTACCGAAATGATGAGCACCAATATCAAAACCAAGCAAAAGGAAGAAGGCATTGGCAGCAACAACTGGGCGGTTTCTGGAGCTAAAACAGCATCAGGCTATCCTATTTTGGCCAACGACCCGCATCTCGACCTCACTTTGCCTTCTATCTGGTACCAAATCCAGTTGCATGCGCCTGGCGTAAATGCCTATGGGGTTTCTTTGCCTGGGGCACCGGGAATCATCATCGGTTTTAACCAAAAAATTGCCTGGGGCGTAACCAATGTGGCCGCCGATGTACTCGATTTTTACCAAATCAAATTCAAAGACAACAGTCACAAAAGCTATTGGTACAACAACCAGTGGAGAGATACCAAACCTCAGTACGAAAAAATCAAAATCAGGGGTTCTGCTACCGAAATCGATACGGTTTTTTATACCCATCATGGTCCGGTTGTTTACTTTAACAAACCCAGCTATGGCAAAGCTGCCAATGTTCCTGTAGGCAGTGCCTTGCGCTGGATCGCCCATGAGGAATCGAACGAGCTTATGACCTTTTACTACCTGAACCGCGGCCAGAACTACGCCGATTATAGAAAGGCATTGACGTTTTATACCGCACCGGCCCAGAATTTTGTATTTGCCAGCGCCGATAATGATATCGCCATTACGCCAAACGGCAAATTCCCGCTAAAATGGAAAGACCAGGGCAAATTTATTTTAGACGGCTCCGATCCGGCCTACGATTGGCATGGCTGGATACCTGCCGACCAAAACCCAACGGTTAAAAATCCACCGCGAGGCTTTGTTAGCTCGGCCAACCAATCTTCAACCGATCCATCCTATCCTTACTATATCAACTGGGAATTTTCGCCATACGAACGGGGCAAACGCATTAACGATAGACTCGCCGTTATGACCAAAGCCACCGTTGACAGTATGCGCAACCTGCAAAGCGATTCGTACAGCATTACCGCACAAAACCTATTGCCATCGGTTATGCCCTTGGTCAATGCGGCGCAGCTCAATGCCACCCAAAAGGAAGCTTTCAACTACATGGGCAAATGGAACAAGTTTTTTGATGCCAAATCGGTTGCGGCCAGCGTATTCGATTTGTGGCTAAAGCGATTGGATAATGATATCTGGGATGACGAATTTACCGTAGCCAATATGCCAATGCGCCACCCATCGAGAGACCGCACCATCGAACTGATCCAGAAAGATCCGAACGCCAAATGGTTCGATAACGTGAAAACCAGCCAGAAAGAAACTTTGGCCGACCTGGTTAACGAATCGTTCAAATTTGCCTGCGACAGCTTGGAAAAAAAATACGGCCCGATTGGCAAAAACTGGGCATGGGCCAACGTTAAGGGCTCCAATGTACCTCACCTGGCCAAAATACCTGGCTTTGGCTCTAAAAAGCTGATGATTGGCGGCGCCAAAAGTACGGTTAATGCCTTGAGTGAAACCAATGGCCCTTCGTGGCGCATGGTCATCGAGCTGGGCAAAATGCCTAAAGGCCACGGAGTTTATCCTGGCGGGCAATCGGGCAATCCCGGCAGCCCGTTTTACGACAACATGATCGATACCTGGGCACAAGGCAAGCTCTACGATCTTTTATTTATGCAAAGTCCCGACGACCGTACGGGCAAAATAATCTCACATTACAAAATCTCTAAAAAATAAGACATGGTTTTTATCGTCGTTATTATAGCTTCTTTTTTACTGCAAATGGTGATGCCTTGGTGGGCTGTTATCGTGATTTCTTTTGCTACCTGCGGTTTGATTGGCAAAACAGCCCGGGTATCTTTCTGGCAGCCTTTTTTGGCCATTTTAATTTTGTGGATCGGCATGGCCCTGCTTAAAAGTATCCCCAACCACCACGTATTGGCCACACGCGTTGCCGAAATGATTGGAGCCAAGCTTTGGCCGGTGGTGCTGGCCGTTACAGGCCTGCTTGGCGGACTGGTAGCCGGAATTAGCGGCTATTGTGGCCATCATTTTAGAAAAACGCTTATCAGCATGAAACCCAAGGCCTAGATAGGTCTGTAAAATGTGGCTTCCTGCCTTTAAGCCCTCGGCCATTTAGCTCTTTTTTTGTACTTTTGCGCAGTGAATACTCCAGATCCTGCGCAAATATTTGCTATCGATAACCCAACTGCATTTGAGCAGGCGGCACTGGCCGTTTTCAGGCATCAGGCCGAACATTGCCCCGTTTATCGAGATTACATTCGTTACCTCAACATCGCTCCGGCAGCAATAAACAGTTACCTGCAGATTCCTTTTTTGCCGATCAGCTTTTTTAAAAGTCACGATGTAGTCAGCACAGCCGATCAGCCCGAAATCGTATTCAGCAGCTCGGGTACTACCGGGCAAACCACCAGCAGGCATTTGGTAAGCGACGTTAAAATTTACGAACAGAGCTTTAACCTGGCTTTTGAACAGTTTTATGGAAATCCCAAAGACCTTTGCATCCTGGCCCTGCTTCCGTCTTATCTAGAACGCGAAGGCTCATCATTGATTTACATGGTTGATGACTTGCTCAAACAAAGTCAACATCCCCAGAGTGGTTATTTCCTGCACAACCTGGAAACCCTGAACCAAATCTTGCTGGCACTTAAAGCCAGCAGGCAAAAAACCATTTTAATTGGCGTTACTTATGCCCTGCTCGATTTTGTAGAAAGCTTTCAGTTGGATTTCCCAGAACTGATCGTGATGGAAACCGGAGGGATGAAAGGCAAAAGAAAGGAAATGGTAAGGGAAGAATTGCACCAGATTTTAACGGCTGGCTTTGGCGTGAGTCATATCCATAGCGAGTACGGCATGACTGAGCTGTTATCGCAAGGTTATTCTTACGGCGATGGTATTTTCAATTGCCCGCCTTGGATGAAGATCTTGCTGAGAGATACTTCAGATCCCCTGAGTTTGCTCGAGGGCAAGCAAAGCGGTGGCATCAACGTAATTGATTTAGCCAATATTAACTCTTGCGCTTTTATCGCTACACAAGATTTGGGCAAAGTTTATCCCGATGGAAGTTTTGAAGTGCTCGGACGTTTCGATAATGCCGATATCAGAGGCTGTAATTTGCTGGTACAGTAAGTTTTCTAACGGAAAAAATTAAAAGCCACAGATTAACAGATAAAATCTGTTAATCTGTGGCTACTTTATATCTATCGAATTTTCACAGGCAGGAAACACGAGCAAAAAACTATCCCGCAATGATCAGGAAGTAGTTTCTTTTACCTTTTTGCACAATGATAAACTGGTCGTTGATCAAATCGGCAGTAGTATATTGTGTAGATGGTTCAGCTATTTTAACCTTGTTGATGCTTAATCCACCACCTTGAACCGTTTTTTTCACCTCGCCTTTTGAGGGAAAAATAGCTGTTTTCTCGGCCAACAAGCTAGCCGCATCTATGCCTTCGGCCAATTCGGCTTTCGAGATGTTAAACTGGGGCACGCCTTCAAACATTTCCAATACGCTTTTCGCATCCAGGGTTTTCAGGAAATCGAGATCGCCGTTGCCAAACAAAAACTCGGAAGTTTTAATGGCGGCCTCCAAAGCTTCAACAGAGTGGGTTCTTACGGTAATATCTTCAGCCAAGGCTTTTTGCAGGATGCGCAAATGTGGTGCGGCATCATGCTCCTGCTCCAGTTTTTCGATTTCTTCTTTGCTTTTCAGCGTGAAAATCCTGATCCAGGCTTTTACATCGCTATCCGAGGCATTAAGCCAGAATTGATAAAATTTATACGGTGAGGTTTTTCCTGCATCCAGCCACACTGCACCGCTTTCGGTTTTGCCAAATTTAGTGCCATCGGCTTTTTTGATCAGTTGCGTAGTGATGGCATAAGCCGTACCGCCGTCTTTTCTCCTGATCAGTTCGGTACCGGTAACAATATTGCCCCATTGATCCGAACCACCCATTTGCAAGGTACAGTTGTGGTTTTTCCACAAATAGTAAAAATCGTAGCCTTGCACCAACTGATAGCTGAATTCGGTAAAAGACATGCCTGTTTCGCCTTCTAAGCGTTTTTTAACACTGTCTTTGGCCATCATGTAGTTCACGGTAATGTGCTTGCCTACATCGCGTATAAAATCCAAAAAGGTGAAGTTTTGGAACCAGTCGGCGTTGTTTACCATTTGCGCGGCATTGGCGCCTTCGCCAAAGTCTAAAAAGCGACCCAGCTGTTTCTTTAACTCGTTTAAGTTATGGTTTAAAACCTCCGAGGTCAACAAATTCCGTTCGGCCGATTTGCCAGAAGGATCACCCACCATGCCAGTAGCACCGCCAACCAAAGCAAAAGGCTTATGTCCTGCGCGTTGGAAATGGATCAAGGTCATGATTTGAGTCAGGTGGCCTACGTGCAATGAATCAGCGGTCGGATCAAAACCGATATAACCGGCGCACATGCCTTCATTCAGTTTCTCCTCGGTATTGGGCATGATGTCATGCAGCATTCCTCTCCAGCGTAATTCATCAACAAAATTTGTCATCGTCTACTTATTTTAGCCTGCAAAGATAATTTTTTACGCCTAATTTTTCAGGTTTCCAACGCCATTTTTCTCTGCTCAAAAATGACATTCGTCCGTTTTTGGACCATTTTGCTTTCTGCCCAGAAAAACTATCTTTACGAGATGAACTTTTTGTCGCATTACTATTTTGACCGAAACAGTACCAACCCAAACTTGGTGCTCGGCACCGTATTGCCCGATCTGGTGAAGAATGCACATAAGGACTGGAACTTCTACCCGCAGAAAAACGAAGCCTTGTTTATAGCCGACAAACAACAGCATCAACTGTTGCAGGGCTGGAAAAGGCATTTGGCCGTCGACGCCGTTTTCCATTCTTCCGTTTTTTTTTACACGGAAACCGCCAAACTCAAACAACTGCTTTTGCCTATACTTGGCGATAGTCCGGTACGCCCCTCTTTTTTGGTCCATATCGGTCTGGAACTGCTGCTCGACCATTTGTTGGTGACCAACCGTACCATAAACACCAATGCTTTTTACGGACATTTGGAAAAAGTAGACGATGAAGTTTTGCTTCATTTTCTTCAACAATGCCGCTGCACAGACACCGATAGGTTCTTCGGCTTTTTCAACAGCTTTAAATCGAGCAGATACTTGTTGAGTTACCAGAAGCTGGAAAACATCAGCTATGCCTTGCAAAGAATCTGCATGCGACTGTGGACTCACCCGTTTAGCGAAACAACGGTTGCGTTGCTTACCGAGCAACTGGAAGTTTATAAGACAATACTCGAAAAAAACTATCTTTCGATATTTGACGATATTGAAAAGAGACTGAAAGTGTAAAGCGACTTGCACTTAGCGTTTTGTAGGATGCCTACAAATCTCATTTCTCACATCTCAATACTAATAATTATCTTTGTTTCATGTCAATTTTTGCGGTAAAAGAACAAATGGATGCACTGGTGGCAGAGCTGAACCAGCATACCTACAATTATTATGTATTGGCCATGCCCACCATTGCCGATTACGAGTTTGACAAGAAATTGGAAGAACTGGCCAAACTGGAAAAAGAATATCCAGAATATGCCGACCCCAACTCCCCTACCCAAAAAGTAGGTGGCGACGTTACCAAGAACTTTATTACCGTACCCCACCGCTGGCCCATGCTTTCGTTGGGCAACACCTACAATGAGCAAGACCTGCGCGATTTCGACGAACGTGTTAGAAAAGCCATAGGCGATGATTTTCAATATGTTTGCGAACTCAAATTCGACGGCCTTTCGATGAGCCTTACTTATGAGAACGGTATTTTGGCCAGGGCAGTGACCCGTGGCGATGGCACGCAGGGCGATGATGTAACCACCAACATCAAAACCATCCACACCATTCCGCATCGCTTACGAGGTGAAGATATTCCCGAGGTTTTCGAAATCAGGGGCGAAGTTTTCATGCACCGTGCGGCTTTTGAACGCCTCAACAAAGAACGCGAAGAACTAGGCGAAGTACCTTATGCCAATCCGCGCAACTTTGCGGCCGGCACTGTTAAAATGCAGGATTCGAAAGAAGTACGCAAACGTCCGCTCGATTGTTTTCTTTATGCCTTTTACAGCGACAAACCGCTGTTCAAAACCCACTGGCAAAGTTTGGAAACCGTTAAAAAATGGGGCTTCCATGTTTCGGAGCACAGCCGCTTGGTAGCGAACATAGACGAAGTACTGGCTTTTATCGCCCAGTGGGAAAATGAACGCTTCAAGCTCAGCTATGATATTGACGGCATCGTGATCAAGGTAAACAGCTATGCCCAGCAACAGGAATTGGGTTTTACCGCCAAATCGCCACGCTGGGCCATTTCTTACAAATACAAAGCCGCCGAAGTACAAACCATACTTGAAAAGGTAACCTACCAGGTGGGGCGTACGGGAGCCGTTACGCCGGTAGCCAACCTCAAACCGGTGGTATTGGCCGGTACCACGGTAAAAAGAGCTACCCTGCACAATGCCGACGAAATCAAAAGGCTCGACTTACACGAACATGATACCGTTTATGTAGAAAAAGGGGGCGAAATTATTCCGAAAATCATCAAGGTAAACCTCGATAAAAGAGTATCGGATGTAGCCATCGAGTACACCACCACTTGTCCGGAATGTGGCACCGAGCTCATCAGAAAAGAAGGCGAAGTAGCTTTTTACTGTCCGAACGACGAGGGCTGTCCGCCACAAATCGTAGGCAAAATCCAGCATTTTATTGGCCGCAAAGCGATGAACATTGATGGTTTGGGCGACGAAACCATCGAAACCTTTTACCAAAAAGGCCTGGTATCGCACATCAGCGATTTGTATACCTTATACGAGAAAGCCGACGAGCTCAAAGCCATTGAGCGTTTTGGAGAGAAATCGATCGACAATATGCTGAAAGGGATCGAAGCCTCTAAGCAAATGCCTTTCGAAAAGCTTTTGTTTGGCCTGGGCATCCGTTATGTGGGTGAAACCGTTGCCAGAAAACTGGCACGTGGCGTAAAAAACATCGACAATCTGGCTAAGGCTTCGGTAGAAGAACTAACGGCCATCGACGAAATTGGACAGCGCATTGCCGAAAGCATACAAGAATACTTCAGCAACGAAGAACACCTGCAGCAAATCGAACTGCTAAAAGCAGCCGGACTGCAATTTGAGATTCAAGAAAATGCAATAATCCTGCAAAGTGATAAATTAAACGGAAAAACATTTGTAATTTCGGGTGTTTTTGAAAAACATGGTCGAGAGGAACTTAAAACCATCATCGAAGAAAACGGAGGCAAGATTTTGAGTGGTATTTCTGCTAAACTAGACTACCTCGTTGCCGGCGATAACATGGGCCCGTCCAAACTCGAAAAGGCAAAAAAGCTAAATGTGCCTTTGATCAGCGATGAGGAACTGTTGGCGATGCTTGCTGAATAAAGAAGAGAATGCTAGAAGGAATGATTGATTTTTAGGCAAATGGATATGGAAACAAATCCATTCGCTCATTCAAAAATCAGCTATTCAATAATTATATAAACAAAAATGAACAAATTTCACGGAACTGGTGTGGCTTTGGTTACACCTTTTAACACAGACGGAACGGTTGATTATCAGGGTTTGAAAAAACTGATCAATCACTTGGTTGATGGAGGTATTGATTACCTTGTATCATTAGGTACAACAGGCGAAACAGCCACATTGAGCAAGGACGAGAAGAAGAAGGTGTGGGATTTTACCGCTGAAATTAACAACGGCCGCTTGCCCTTGGTAGCCGGCATTGGTGGCAATGATACGCTAAACATTGCCGAAGCCATTAAATCGTTTGAAAACAACCAATACAGTGCCGTGCTTTCGGTAAGTCCTTATTACAACAAACCTACGCAGGAAGGTATTTACCAGCACTATAAATATTTGAGTGAGCAAAGCGAGCTGCCCATCATTTTGTATAATGTACCAGGCCGCACAGGAAGCAATATGAGTCCAGAAACAACCTGCAGACTTGCCCACGATTTCAAGAACGTTATAGCCACTAAAGAAGCCTCGGGCAGCTTTGACCAGTTTAACCAGATTATGCGCGATAAACCGGCGGACTTTATGCTGATTTCTGGCGACGACCCGATTGCCTTGCCCATGATTTCGATTGGTGCTGTAGGCGTAATCTCGGTAGTGGGCAATGCCTTGCCTCAACAATTGTCGGGCATGGTTAGATTGGCCCTCCAAGGCGATTACAAAGCCGCTTTGCCAATGCACCTCAGTTTATTGGAAATTACCCGATTGATGTTTGCAGAAGGCAACCCTGCTGGCGTTAAAGCAGTTTTAAAACAATTGAATATCTGTGGCGATGAGGTACGCCTGCCCTTGGTAAAAGCTACTGAAGCACTGAATAAAAGCCTTGCCCAACAAGTAGAAAACCTACTGAGCCTGGCTTAATTGCCGACAGCTGGAACAATACAAAAAGCGCCTCCATAATGGGGCGCTTTTCTTTTAAAATAGCTTGTTTTAGCTACACAAGAACAGATTTTTCGTTCATAGCCTTATTGTTTTCTAAGGATGGCAAATCCCGGACCGTCAAAGTCGAGATGGCATATACGGCCCAAACATGAATGCATAAAAAAAGCGCCTTGGTAATGGGCGCTTCTTTTTTTTCAATGGCTTAAGACTAAGCTTTGTTTTTAGTTTCTTGGATCTCTAAACGGATGCTTTGAGCTAAGTTTTTAAGATCTTGCATACCTTTACGTACACGAGTACCAGCTGCACTGTTAGATTTGTTGTAGAATTTGTCAGCATCAGCTTCTAAAGCTGCAACAAGTGCCTTTACTTCATTAAATTTTTTCATTTTTAAATTACTCCTTTTAGTTTTTTTTAAGGTTTTGATTAATACTCTCTTACTAAAGTAAGATGTTTATTCTAATAAAAAAACTTTTGCAACAATAAAAAAAGGCTTTCAGAGCGGTTTTTTTCCACATTTTAAGTGGTTATAAACAAACCTGCACGCTCAAAAATTAGCTATAAAGCTGATTTACAGCTAATTAAATAAATTTCAAAAAAAAATGCCCTCTAATGTACATTGAGGGCATTTTTCTGTGTTTTTTATTCAGTTGCCGAGAACTTGTTCTCTTTATAGTAGCCCTTTTTCAGTTTTTCTGCCACTTCGCTAAAGGCATCGAGGGTTCTTTGTACGTCTTCCATGGTATGTACGGCGGTCGGAATTAACCTCAGCTCGATCATTCCCTTTGGTATAACCGGATAAACTACAATGGAACAGAAAATTCCATAGTTCTCGCGCAAATCCATGGTCAGGGCCGTTGCCTCTAGCAATTCTCCTTTTAAGAACACCGGGGTAACTACTGTATTGGTTACACCGATATCAAAACCACGCTCGCGCAGACCTTGCTGCAAGGTAGTAGCCACTTTCCACAGCTTCTCTCTCAACTCTGGATTGTTCTTTAACAGCTCCAAACGCTTCAGCAAACCGATTACCATGGGCATTGGCAAGGCTTTGGCAAAAGTTTGCGAACGCATGTTATACCTGAAATAGTTGGTCAGTTCTTCGGTAGAAGCAACAAATGCGCCAATACCTGCCATAGATTTGGCGAAAGTGGCAAAATATACGTCAACGCCTTCGATACAGTTTTGGGCCTCGTGCGTACCTGCGCCAGTTGGGCCCATGGTACCAAAGCCATGTGCATCATCAATCAGCAAACGGAAATTGAACTCTTTTTTTAAATCGATCAGCTCCTTAAGCTTGCCTTGCGCGCCCGACATGCCGAAAACGCCTTCGGTAATGACCAAGATACCGCCACCGGTTTGTTCAACCAGTTTACTGGCTCTTTCTAACTGTTTGCGTGCATCTTCAATATTATTGTGTTTGTACACAAAGCGTTTGCCCATGTGCAGCCTCAAGCCGTCAACGATACAGGCATGCGATTCGCCGTCGTATACGACCACATCATTCCTATCCAATAAGGCATCGATAATCGATACCATGCCTTGGTAACCAAAGTTCAACAAAAACGCATCAGGCTTGCCTACGAACGCGGCCAATTCCTGTTCTAATTGCTCATGGTATTTAGAATTTCCCGACATCATACGGGCGCCCATTGGGTAGGCCATACCAAAATCGATTGCACCTTGCTCGTCGGCCTTTCTTACTTCTGGGTGGTTAGCCAAGCCCAAATAGTTGTTCAAGCTCCAAACCAAATGTTCTTTTCCCCTGAAATTCATATGAGGTGCAATTTCTCCTTCTAGTTTTGGGAAAGAAAAATATCCGTGAGACCATTTCTGGTGTTGCCCGATTGGGCCCATCCGCTTCGCTACTTTTTCAAAAATGTCCAATGTAATATATTTTAATGTGATAGAGTTTTTTTATTAATCCGGCAAATTTACGCTTAAAATCCCTATTTAACAACGGGTTAAGCTCAATTAAAAAGCAAAAAAAAGCCTTAGCAATAATTATTTGCTAAGGCCGATCTATTATGATTTTGGTCTATTAGTCAACGTTGTCGTGTAGAAAAGAGTTGTTAGGCCTAATTTCGGTTGTTCCGTCTTCGTCGCTGCTCAAGGTAAACCTTGACACTTGCGATTCTGACGAGTGTTGGATTTGCTGCAACTGCATTTGCTTGCGTTTGTAAGCTGGTTCGTTTTCCAGCTCCTGCAAACCATTGGTGGTACGCAATTTCATGCTCAGGTCTTTTAACCTTAAGATGCGTTCTTTCGATTTTCTTAATTGCTCTTCAATCGAATCATCGTTTTTATGGTCGTCGGCCCCTACTACTGGCTCTGGTTCAACCGGCTCAGGCACAGCAATTTCTTCTTGTTCCAATTGGGCAACCGGTGTTTCGAATACGAAATCGGTTTCGGCCAATTTCACTTCGAACTCAAAGCCTGGCTCTTGTGGCTGGGCTTCGGCCATTGGTGCTTTTTCTTCTTCTACCAACTGGTGAACGATGGTTACGTCTTCAGCTTCCTTAGCTGCAGTAGGCCTGTTCATGTTAAACAAATCGCCAAACAAATCAGACTGCTTAGGTTCTTCCTGAACTTTTAGCACCGGCTCGTCGCTTACCGGAGCAGGTTTAGCCTCGATAAAAGAGTTAACAGGTTCTACAGGCTTTACCAAAGGTGCCTCTTCAGGCGTTAACAGCGAAATCTTTTTGATGTTTTGTCTGTCTTTGGCTCTTTGCTCGGTGGTTTGGAAACCCGTGGCAATAATGGTTACCGACAGCTTGTCTTCCAGGTTTTCGTCGATACAGTTACCCCAGATCAGATCGGCCGACAAGCCTGCTTTGTCCTGGATGTAGTCTGTAATTACCGTTACCTCGTCCATGGTTACCTCGCGCAGGCCAGAACTGATGTTCAACAGGATATATCTTGCGCCTTCAATTTCGTTGTCTTTAAGCAATGGCGAAGCCAAAGCACCTTCTACAGCAGCCAAGGCACGGTTTTCGCCTTCAGCCGAATGGCTACCCATAATCGATACGCCACTGTCTTTCATTACCGTACGTACATCTTTAAAATCGACGTTGATATAGCCAGGCACGGTAATGATCTCGGCAATGCCTTTGGCGGCAGTTGTTAAGATATCATCAGCCTGTGCAAAAGCCGAACCCAAGGTTAGGTTGCCGAAGATTTCACGCAGGCGGTCGTTGGAGATCACCAAGTAAGAATCCACGTATTTCTTGAGTTCTTCCAACCCGTCGTCAGCCTGCATCTTACGGCGCTTGCCCTCGAAGGCGAAAGGTGTAGTAATGATGGCTACGGTCAGGATATCAAGTTCTTTGGCCGCCTGGGCAATAATCGGACTGGCACCTGTTCCGGTACCGCCACCCATACCCGCCGTAATGAAAAGCATTTTAGTGGTGCTGCCCAGCATGGCTTTGATATCGTCTATGTTTTCGATAGCCGAATTCTTACCCACTTCAGGAATAGAGCCAGCCCCCATGCCTTCGGTTAAGCTAGAGCCTAACTGTACTTTATTGGGAATGGGACTAAATTCTAAAGCCTGTGCATCAGTATTACAGATAATAAAGTCTACACCCGTAATTCCTTGACGGTACATATGGTTTACCGCATTACCTCCACCGCCACCAACACCAATAACTTTGATAATTGACGACTTATCTTTTAACATTTCGAACTTCATATCGTTATGAATCAGTTGTTTAAAAAATTATAATTCTCTGTTCATCGCTTCTGTAATATTAACACTTTTTTAACAGTCGTTTTCCACAACTGTTAACAATGTGGAAAAATCCCAAATTGTGGAAAAATATTACGGCTTGATGTAGTCTTCGTCGCTCACATTCATGTCGTCTTTGATAAATTCTGTTGTTTTTCTCAACAATTTATCAAACAAGCCGCCACTGCGTTTGGCTTTTTCCTTGGCAACCGGTTGCTCAACAAAAACGCCCGGCTGTTTCATTTCTTCCAATAATTCTTCGGCTTTTTGAATGCCTTTGATCAATAACCCCACACTGGTGGCGTACATTGGGCTCTTCAAATCGTCGTAAATGGTTTTGGGCATTTCTTCGTATTTAGACAAGTGCTCGTTAGGGTAACCTACACGGCAGTCTAAGCCGGTTACATATTCTACCAGCTGGTTCAAATGCTTCAACAAAGCACCACCACCGGTAATCACTACGCCACCAATCAGTTTTTTCTCGTAGCCAGAAGATTTGATTTCGTAGTAAACGTGCTCAACGATTTCTTCCATACGGGCCTGGATAACATACGCTAAGTTTTTTACCGAAATTTCTTTAGGCTCCCTGCCACGCAGGCCAGGCACGCAGATGATTTCGTTTTCTTTGTTTTCTTCGGCCAACGCAGAGCCGAAACGGGTTTTTAACAATTCAGCCTGGTTGCGCATCACCGAACAGCCTTCCCTGATGTCTTCGGTTACGCTGTTGCCACCAAATGGAATCACAGCCGTGTGGCGGATAATGCCTTCGTGAAAGATGGCGATATCGGTTGTGCCGCCGCCAATATCAACCAGGCAAACGCCGGCTTCTTTTTCTTCGTCGCTCAACACCGACTCCGAGGAAGCCAAAGGCTCTAAAATAAGCTCTTGGGTTTGCAAACCTGCATTGGTTACGCAGCGCATAATATTTTTAACCGCAGTTACCTGTCCCGAAATGATATGGAAATTGGCTTCTAGGCGTACACCGGCCATACCAATCGGGTCTTTGATACCTGGTTCGTTATCGATGGTAAACTCTTGTGGCAATACATGGATAATCTCTTCTCCGGGAGGCATAACCAGCTTGAACATATCGTCAATGAGCTTATCGATATCTTTTTTGCTGATTTCGCTGTTGAGTTCCCTGCGGGTTAAAATACCACGGTGCTGCAAACTCTTGATGTGCTGCCCCGCAATACCCACGTTAACCACCCTGATTTCGACATTCGATTGGCTGCTGGCCAGTTCTGTGGCTGCGGCAATGCCCTGTACCGTTTTTTGGATGTTGGAAACCACGCCACGGGTAACGCCCGCCGATTCGGCTTTGCCAATGCCCAAAACCTCAATTTTATCGTGCTGTGTTCTGCGTCCCACAATAGCACAAATTTTCGTTGTACCAATATCTAATCCTACTACGATTGGAGATTGAATGGTAGATTTGTCTTTGCCCATAACTATATAATTTTGTTGAGTTTACTTATTTATTCTTCTTGGTATCCGTCTTTTCTTTTGTTGCTGCCGGCTTTGGTTTTTCTTTAGCCGCTGTTGTTGCAGCTGTTTTAACCGGTGTCTTTTCGGCTGGCTTAGTCGCTGCAGGCTTGTTTGTGGCCGCTGCAGCTGGTTTTGGTACTACCGGCTTTGCCGTTGGCGCAGACGAAGCGGCGGCAGCCTTTTTAATTTCGTCTTGTATACTGCGCTTTATAGCCGAGTCAATCGCTTTGCCAGCCAAGGCTGTACTATCGACCTGCACTGGTTTTGCTTTTTTTACCGCCAACGAATCGTACTTTTCGCATACGATTTGATTGGTATACTTGAGGTTGATCGTTTTATAGGCATTCCAGCCTACAGTAGGCATGGCCTGCTTGTAAAATGCCAAGAGGTTGTTCATCTTGGTTTCGAGCGAATCGGCATTGCCCAAAATAATCCTTTGGTTACCCACACGAGGCACCAATTCTATATCGTGTTTATCATTTACAAAGAGCTGCTCGATCTGCGCATCCCACAGGGTATCTTTTTTCATGAACAGGGCGGCCTTGTACAAATCGGCACCCATTGGGGTTAGCAGGGTATCGACCTTGCCGCTAAAGCCTTCCAAAATATTGCCCGATGCCACCAAAACATTGGCCGTAAAGTTTGGCGACATTGGCATTTTCAAACCGTTACTGTCAATGTAATAATCCTGTCCGCCCGCATTAAGCACTCTTAGCACAGGCTGGCGTTGTTTGATGGCTACCTGCAAAACCCCATCCATATCCACAAAAACCTTGGCAAAGGCAATGTAAGGGTTGGCTTTTAGGGTTTCTTCTATTTCGTGGATGTTGATTTGTTCGAGATTGCGACCAACCAACTGTCCTTGTCCCTGTTTTAATAAGGCATCGATTTCTTCTCTTTCGATAAAGTTATCGGCACCCGGGATCAATATTTCTACCTTCATGCATTTTACCTCGCGTTTTTTGACCGAGATAAAACTCATGAGCACCACCACCCCTGCCAGGCAAACCAGCCAGGCAAAGCACTTCAATATCATTTTCCAATTCACGCTCCTAAGCATGGCCCAAGACATTTTTTAGTGGTTCTACCAAGGTATCTATATCGCCTGCACCAACCGTCAAAAGTAGTTCAGGTTTTTTATTCTTTATCGCTTGCACCGCCAAATCTTTTCCACATATTTCTTTCTGTGGTGCCGTAATTTTATCCAGTAATAATTGCGAATTCACTCCCGCAATAGGCAATTCGCGTGCCGGATAGATTTCCAGCAGCATCACTTCATCGGCTGTGCTCAAAACTTTTGCAAAATCAGCTGCAAAATCGCGCGTGCGACTAAACAGGTGGGGCTGGAACATCACCGTCAGTTTCTTGTTGGGATGCAGCTGTCTTACCGCATCAAAACAGGCCCTCAACTCTTCCGGGTGGTGCGCGTAGTCATCTATATACACATGCGAGGCCGTATTGACAATGGTTTCGAACCTGCGTTTTACGCCTTTAAATGTTCCAACCGCTTTTTTTACTGATTTGGGATGGATGCCCAAACTCAGTGCCACGCCAATAGCCACGGTTGCATTTTCGACATTATGTTTGCCCGGCATGGCCAAGCTGATGTCTTTTATAGTGGTATAGCCGTCTTCGAAATCGAAAACGAAACTGCCATTTTCTACACGGATGTTGGTGGCCTTGATTGCCGCTGCTGCTGTTGCGCCATAGGTAATGCCTGCTAAAGGCAGCCCGTCTTTTACAAACAGCTTTCCATCTTCTTTTAGTTGGTTCGCAAACAGGCGGAAAGATTCCTGCAGGTGGCTTTCGTCGCCGTAAATATCCAAATGGTCGGCATCCATGGAGGTAATTACCGCTACATCGGGATGCAGGGTAAGGAAAGAACGATCGTATTCGTCGGCCTCAACCACCACCACATTGTTTTTGCCAAACAACACATTGCTGTTGTAATTGGTGGTAATGCCTCCCAAGAAAGCGGTACAGCCAAAACCGGTATCGGTAAGGATATGCGCCACCATTGACGAGGTGGTGGTTTTGCCATGGGTACCCGCCACGGCAATGCAAAACATGCCTTGGCTAATGATGCCCAATACTTCCGAGCGTTTCTTTAAATCAAATCCTTTGGCTTTAAAATATTGCAGGATATTCGAATCTTTAGGGATGGCTGGCGTGTAGACTATTAAAGTATCGTCATGCTTGTCGTGAAAACAAACCGGCACCGCCGATTCTTCATCCAAATAAGAAATCAGGATACCTTCGTGTTCTAAAGCAATGGTAAGACTGGTACGGGTTTTATCGTAGCCACAAACTACCACGCCACGTTTGGCAAAATAACGGGCAAGCGCACTCATACCGATCCCGCCGATACCTATAAAATACACTCTGTTGATGTTTGCCAATTCCATTTTATTTGTTGGTTGGTTAGTTAGTTTGTTGGGTGTTTGGTCATTTCACCTTCAACTTTCTACTTTTAACTTTCTACTTTTAACTTTTTCTACTCCTTACCCGCCAGTTTTAACACCTCTTCTGCTATAATCGTGTCTGCTTCTGGCAAGGCCATTTTTCCAATATTTTCGCTCAGCGTTTCGCAACGTGCGCCGTCTTTTAATAGTTTCAAGGCTTCGGCCACCAATATATCCTCAGCCGAGCGATCGTTCACCATAATGGCTGCATCGTTTTTGACCAAAGCCAATGCATTTTTAGTTTGGTGATCTTCGGCTACGTTTGGTGATGGCACCAAAATAACCGGCTTCTCAATGAGGCAAAGCTCTGCGATGGTTCCCGCTCCAGCTCTCGAGATAATCACATCAGCGGCTGCATAAGCCAAATCCATTTTATTCAAAAACTCCAGAATGCATACATTGGGATGATAGGCAGTCGTTAAGCGTTCTATAATTCCGTTGTAGTAAAACTTGCCGGTTTGCCAAATTACCTGCACATCTTGCGCAATAATTTCTGGCAAGTGTTTTTCGATACTTTTGTTCAGTGTTCCGGCGCCCAAGCTGCCTCCGGTTACCAAAATGGTTTTCTTTAAGGGGTCGAGCTTCAACAATTCTGCCCCGGCATGGTGCTTGCCTGTTATATCAACAATATTTTTTCTTACCGGGTTTCCTGTTTTCAGGATTTTATCGGCTGGAAAGAATTGCTCCATCCCATCAAAAGCCACGCAGATTTTGGCCGCACCCTTGCCTAATAGTTTATTGGTGATGCCTGCATAAGAGTTCTGCTCTTGAATGAGGTAAGGTATGTTTTTGAGCTTGGCCGCATACAACAACGGACCAGACGCATAGCCCCCCACACCCACTACGGCATCGGGTTTGAAAGCTGCAATCAGTTTCATGGCCTTGCGCACGCTCGAAAGCACTTTAAACGGCAAGGCAAAGTTTTTTAAAATCGATCCACGCTTAATCCCACTGATATTTAAACCCACAATTTTATATCCGGCTGCAGGCACTTTCTCCATCTCCATTCTTCCCTCTGCACCAACAAAAAGGATTTCGCAATTGGGCGAAATGTTTTTAAGCGCATTGGCAATGGCAATGGCGGGGAATATATGCCCGCCTGTGCCACCTCCAGATATGATAATTTTTGGGAAATTATTCATGCTATGTTTAATTATTGAATGCGTGAGTTTTGAATGATTAAATGTTCATGCAAGCTCAACCCACTACTCTCTATTTTTATTTATTACTCACTGTTTTTCTCGCTTTTGCCAATATGGCTAATATTTCATTTGCCTCTTTTAGCAGCCTATTTGCATTTGCATTATTAGCAATATCAGCAGCTATTAAAATTTCTAACCAAAAAGCAGTTTCATCTGCCTCTTCTATAGTCACACTTAATTTAGAATGAAATTCTGCTTTAGATCTACTTCTGCATGCCGCTCTATAGTTTGCTCCAACCGATGAAGAAGACCTCATAAATTGGCGTCCTATAATTCTTGATTCCTCTGTTTTGGGCATTACCTGATAAAATTTTATAGCGTCTAAAACAAATGTTTTTGTCCGAGCCTTCATCACATTAACAAAATCCAATTTTTCGTTATTTTCCATATCCCCACATTTATAATTTATTAATTGACAATTCAATCTTGCTATTATTCCATTTTACCATTCACATGCTCTAATTCATTCCTTCAATCATTCAATCATTCTATCAGGCCATCGCCGGTATTTCGCCGATGATCACTTTTTTCTTTTTTTGTGTACTGTGTTCTTCTACGTCTTTGCTTACACTCAAAATAATACCAAAGGCAATACTTGTAAAGATCATCGAGGTACCGCCCATACTTACCAAAGGCAAAGGAACCCCCGTTACTGGGCCCAAACCAACAGCCACGGCCATATTGGCAAAGGCCTGAATGGTGAGACTAAAACTTAACCCGGCCGCCAACAAGGCCCCAAAGGCCTTCGGACTTCGCGTTACGATACGCACGCATCGGTAAAGCAAAACCAGGTAAAGCACTACAATAGCCAATCCGCCCACAGTTCCATATTCCTCAATAATAATGGCGAAAATAAAATCGGAATATGGATGTGGCAGAAAATTACGTTGCGTACTGTTGCCTGGCCCTTTACCAAACAGGCCACCAGTGGCCAAAGCTATTTTAGATTGATCGGCCTGGTAGGTTTTGTCTGAATGCTGCTGTTCTGGATGCATAAACGCATTGATACGCGACTTATAGGTTTCCCTTCTCGGGCCCAAGAATACCACAAACAACAACAACACTACACCACCCGCACAAACGGTTAAAATCTGCTTGATGCTGATCCTTCCAATAATCAGCAATAAAATACTCACTCCAAACAACATCAATGCTGTTGAAAGGTTGGCTAAGGCAATTAAAATAAAGACCACGCAAACCGATCCCATAATCGGAATAAAGGCATTCTTAACGTCCTTGATGTTTTCTTGTTTTTTGGTCAGCATCCTAGCCAAAAAAGTAATCAGCGCCAGTTTGGCCAAATCCGAAGTCTGGAAGGTCAAACCAATTAAAGGTACCTGTACCCAACGGGCGGCACCATTGATCTGTCCGCCAAAAACCAGCGTATAAAGCAACAAAGGCAAAGTAATGATCATGAGCACCTTAGAAATGCCCGCATAGTATTTATAGTCGAGCAGGTGCGCAATGTAGATCATGGCAATACCCAAAAGCACAAAAATAACGTGCTTAAAAAGCAGGTATTTTTCTACGCTTATCCCTTTTCGGTAAGCAATTGCACCGGTAGCGCTATAAACCACCATAATAGAAACCATAGACAACATGATGATGATCAGCCAGATCCACCTGTCGCCCCTTGTTTTTGCCAGAAGTGCCTTAACGTCAAACATATTATAATTCTTTTACGGCCGCCTTGAACTGGTTGCCCCTGTCTTCATAGTTTTTAAACAAATCGAAGCTTGCACAGGCTGGCGACAACAACACGGTATCGCCTTTTTTAGCCAAATGGTAAGCCACCTGAACGGCCTCGTCGGCCGAGAAAGTATTCACGATCACATCCACATCATCCTCAAAAGCCTCATGGATACGCTTGTTGTCCTTACCCATACACACAATAGCTTTTACCTTGCTGCGCACCAAATCTTTGAGCATGGTATAATCATTGCCCTTGTCAACACCTCCCATAATGAGCACCACTTCAGTGCCTACGCTCTCCAAAGCATACCAGGTAGAATTGACATTGGTTGCCTTCGAATCATTGATGTAGGTCACATCAGATATTTTGGCCACGAACTCCAAACGGTGTTCGATGTTTTTGAAATTGCCCATGCTTTCGCGAATGGTTTCATTACGCAGCTCTAGAACCTTGGCTACAATGCCCGATGCCATAGAGTTGTAAATGTTGTGCTTTCCTTGTAGGGCTAAATCTGAAATTGACATGGTTAATTCTTCGTTTAAGTGTGTGTTGATATGTATGGTGTTGTTTTCAAGGTAGGCCCCGTTTGCTATTTTCTTTCTGATAGAGAAGCGGTAGGTCCTCGCATTGATTTTGGTTCGTTTTAATATTTTTTGGGTTTCTTCATCGTCTTCGCAGTAAATGAATACATCCTTTTCGGTCTGATTTTGTACAATCCGCATTTTTGAAGCGGCATAATTGTCCATTTTATAATCATAGCGGTCCAAATGGTCGGGGGTGATGTTGAGCAGCACTGCTACATCGGCCTTGAACCCGAACATATCATCGAGCATAAAACTCGAAATCTCCAATACATACCAATCAAAGTCTTCGGTAGCCACCTGTGCTGCAAAACTTTGTCCGATGTTGCCTCCCAAGCCTACGTTCAATCCTGCGTTTTTGAGGATGTGGTAAGTTAGCATGGTGGTAGTCGATTTACCATTAGAGCCTGTAATGCAAACCGTTTTGGCCTGGGTATACCTTTTGGCAAACTCGATTTCCGAAATCACCGGAATACCTTTTTGCTTCAATGCCTTTACCATAGGCGCTGTGGCAGGAATACCCGGACTTTTAACTACTTCGGTTGCATTTAAAATCAGTTCACTGGTATGCTGGTTTTCTTCGAAAGCAACGTTCAGTTTGTTCAAGGCAGTTTTGTAGCGATCGGCAATGGCTCCAAAATCCGATACAAAAACATCAAAACCCTGTTTCTGTGCCAGCTTTGCCGCACCCACTCCACTTTCGCCTGCGCCTAAAACAACCAGTCTCTTTCTTTCCATTAGCGTAGTTTTAAGGTTACAAAAGTGATTACCGCCAGTATAATGCCCACGATCCAGAAACGGGTCACGATTTTAGCCTCGTGATAGCCTTTTTTCTGATAGTGATGGTGCAATGGCGACATCAGGAAAATCCTTCTGCCTTCGCCAAAGCGTTTTTTGGTGTATTTGAAATAGCTTACCTGTAGCGTTACCGACAGCACCTCGACCAAAAACACCCCGCATAGAATAGGAATGAGCAGTTCCTTGCGGATCATGATGGCAAACACCGCAATGATGCCACCAATAGTCAAACTGCCTGTATCGCCCATAAAAATCTGCGCAGGATAGGAATTGTACCACAAAAAGCCCACGCAAGCTCCCACAAAGGCGCCAGCAAAAATGATAAGCTCGCCCGAATTCGGGATATACATGATGTTGAGGTACTCGGCAATAACCGTATTACCCGACACATAGGCCAGAATACCCAAGGTAATCCCAATGATAGCCGATGTTCCGGTAGCCAATCCGTCTATGCCGTCGGTTAGGTTGGCCCCATTCGATACGGCCGTTACAATGGTGATGACGAAAAACAGGAACACAATCAAGGCGTATTTTTCATAATCCTTACCCAAAAACTTCAATACCTTGGCATAATCAAATTCGTTGTTTTTATAGAAAGGCACATTGGTTTTGGTCGATTTTACATCTTGAGTATAGTAAAAGCTCTCGCCTTTTTGCCTCAACACCATTGGTGCTGTACTGGTTGTTTTACTCGCCTCGTCAACGGTTTGCCTAACCACGATATTGGGGTTAAAGTACATGGTCAGTCCAACAATAATGGCCAAACCCACCTGGCCCACCACCTTGAACTTGCCGGCCAAGCCCTCTTTGTTCTTTTTGAAAACTTTGATATAATCGTCGAGGAAACCGATAGCGCCCATCCAAACCGTGGTAACCAGCATCAAAATCACGTATACGTTGGTGATGTTGGCAAACAGGAAAGTTGGAATGAAAATACCCAACAAAATCATGATACCGCCCATGGTTGGCGTACCTTGTTTTTGCATTTGGCCTTCCAAGCCTAAATTCCTTACGGTTTCGCCCACTTGTTTGCGGTGTAGAAAATCAATGATCCTGCGGCCATAAACGGTAGTGATGATCAGCGAAAGGATAATAGACAAAGACGACCTGAAAGTCAGGTATTGGAACAACCTCAATCCCGGAAAGTCATAATGCTTATGCAGATATTCGAATAATAAATATAACATTAGTTAATGAGGTTAAATTGTTCGTTCAATACTTCTTTATCGTCAAAATGATGTCTCACTCCTTTCACTTCCTGGTACTTTTCATGCCCCTTGCCCGCTACCAATATAATATCGCCAGGCTTGGCCAAATGGCAGGCCGTTTTAATGGCTTCTTTCCTATCGGTAATGCTCAATGTTTTGCGTTGGTTGGTTGGCGAAACGCCTTTCTCCATTTCGGCAATAATGGCTTGAGGATCTTCAGTACGTGGATTGTCTGACGTGAGAATTACCTTGTCGCTCCAATCGCAAGCCGTTTGGGCCATTACCGGGCGTTTGGTTCGGTCTCTATCGCCGCCACAGCCAATTACGGTAATTACCTGCTCGGTTCCTTTTCTGATATTGGCAATGGTACTCAATACATTCTGCACCGCATCTGGTGTATGTGCATAGTCTACAATACCGATAATGCCTTGTTTAGATACGATATAATCGAAACGGCCTTCGGCTCCGTGCAAGCTGCTCAGCACGGTCAGCACTTTGAGCCGATCTTGTTCCAACAAAATTGCCGTAGCATAGGCGGCCAACAGGTTATAGGCATTGAATGAGCCTACCATTTTGAAGTAAACATCCATGTCGTCTACATTCAAGTGGAGGCCACTAAATTTGTTTTCAATGATTTTGGCTTTAAAATCGGCCATTTGCTTTAAGGCATAGGTCTTTTTATGGGCCTTGGTGTTTTGCAGCATCACCATTCCGTTTTTATCGTCGGCATTGGTCAAGGCAAAAGCATTTTTTGGCAAGCCATCGAAAAATTCCTTTTTCGCTTTGAGGTAGTTATCAAACGTATGGTGAAAGTCGAGATGGTCGTGCGTAATGTTAGAAAAAATGCCACCGGTAAACGTCAATCCCACAATACGGTGCTGTACCACGGCGTGCGAGCTCACTTCCATGAAGCAGTATTCGCAACCGGCATCAACCATATTGGCCAACAGTTGGTTAAGTGCAATTGGATTAGGCGTGGTATGCGTAGCCGGAACAACGGTATCGTTGATGTGGTTCTGAACGGTAGAAACCAAGCCAACGCCATAGCCCAAGCCACGAAACAACTGGTAAAGCAAAGTAGCAATGGTTGTTTTGCCATTGGTACCGGTAACACCTACCAATTTCAGCTGTGCCGACGGATTGCCATAAAAATTGCTGGCTACCGTACCTAAGGCGGCCGAAGAACTTTCTACTTCTACGTAGGTTACTTCGTTATCTACTTCGGCTGGCATGGTTTCGCAAACCACCACAACAGCACCCGCCGCAACAGTTTGCGCAATGTATTGATGTCCGTCAACCACCGTTCCCTTCACCGCAAAAAACAAGGTACCGGCTTTTACCTCCCTCGAATCAAAGGCCAAGGCCTTTACTTCCTGATTGGGCTTACCTACCAAGCTTTTTATTGCTACACCATATAATAAATCTTGCAACTGCATCTTTCTATTTTAATTTTCAATGATTGAATTTTGAATGAGTGAATGGGTATTTTATCTTATTCTGTCATTCTCTAATTCATTCATTCTGTCATTTTCAATTTTGAAGGAGTGATTCTGAACAAATGAATGGCTAGCATTTTTAATTCAGTCATTCAATCATTCTATCATCCATTCATTTTATTATTGTAATTGTATTTCTACCATTAATCCCTTGCCAATCTTGCTGCCCGGCTCTATCGATTGCGCCGTTACCTTGCCACTGCCCCTCACCCTTGTTTTTAATCCGGCGTTGCCCAAAAGGTACATCGCATCTTTAAGCCCCATGCCTTTTACATTAGGCATTACGCCTTTTACCGGCTCGGCTTCCTGATAGGCAATGCCATTGCTGGTATCTACCGTATTGAAATAGTCTGACTTGGCGGCATAAAGCGTTTTAATGCCAAAAGCGTTGTACACTTTCTTGGTTGCCTTGCTTTGGCCAGCTTTTGCTTCAGGAGGCGTGGTATTGCCCACCATGCGATCTTTTACGCTGCCGAACATTTGCACATCGCCTGCATAGATTCGATCGGCCACCTCTCTAAATACCGGACCCGAAACCAAGGCTCCATAATAAGCGCCTTTCGGATCGTTAATAACGACAATCATCGAATATTTCGGACGCTCGGCCGGAAAATAGCCCACAAACGATGCCTGGTATTGCTTTTTGGCTTTATAGCCCAAATTGCCATCGGCCACTTGTGCCGTTCCGGTTTTGCCGGCAATCTTATATAAAGGATTATAAACTACCTGCTTGCCACTGCCTTCGGTTACCACGCCTTCGAGCATAGACTTGATTTTGCTCAAGGTTACATCCGAACAGATTTTTTCGTTGATTACCCTGGCCTTAAACTGCTCAATCGGATTGCCCAACCTCCTGATTTCCTTTACAAAAATGGGGGCAATGTATTTTCCGTTGTTAGCTACCGCATTGTAGAACGAAAGCATTTTTAAAGGCGTAAGCTGCATTTCGTAGCCATAAGCCATTTGTGGCAAGGTGAGGTTTTTGTTCCAGCTTTTATTTTTTGGGTTTTTCACCACAGGCCGTGCTTCGCCAGGAATTTGAAGCTTCATCAGCTCATTCAAATGCCAGTTGTACAAATGATCGGTAAATTTGGCCTGATCTTCTTTATAAGCTCTGTTTACCAACTCGGCCACCGCCGCATTGGACGATTGCTCAAAAGCTTTCTTAACGGTTACCGTACCGATGCTGCCATGCGAATCGACTACTATTTTTTTGTTGCCCGGCACCTGGTAGCTACCTGTGCCCACCATTGTATTGGTATCTACATATTTATCTTCGAGCAAGGCCATATACGACGCCAGCTTGAAAGTAGAGCCCGGATCTTGGTTACCGGCAATGGCATAATTAAACTGTTCCTTATATTCGCCCTCGCCCACCTTGGTGTAATTGGCTACCGCCCTGATTTCTCCAGTGGCCACTTCCATTACAATGACCGCCCCGTGGTGCGCGTCGCTCTTGATCAATTGCTTTTTAAGCGCGTTTTGCGCCAAATCCTGTATATTGATATCGATGGTCGAAATAATATCGGCCCCTTCTTTTGGCGCCACTTCCGCATCGTTGTTTACCGGTTCATACACGCCGCCACTAATGCGTTGCATCAACTGCTTGCCACTTTCGCCATTGATATAATGGCCATAGGCGCCTTCTAAGCCCACGCCATTTTTTACGTTTTCATTTTTATAGCCGATGGTTCTGGCGGCCAAATCCTTAAATGGCAAAATCCTTTTATTGCGTTGCGTAACGGTTAGGCAACTCAAGCCATTTTTGGTTTTGATCAAAGGAAAAGTCTTGATTTCCTTCAAATCCTGATAAGAAACCTTTCTTTTAAGCAACAAGCTATGCACGCTATCCTGCCTTGCCTTGCGCAGCAAGCGAGAATAGTCCTTGGCACTTTTATCGCCAAAAAACTGAGACAGCTTCATGGCCAGCGAGTCTACCTTCGAGTTGAAAAATTCATTGTCTTGGATGCTGCCAGCCACCATATCCATGCGCAGTTCGTATTCAGGCACCGAAGTAGCCAGCAAACTGCCATCGTTAGAATAGATATTGCCACGGGCCGCCTCAATGGTAAATTCCCTGATCGATAAACTATCAGCCTTAGCGCGCCATTTATGCCCCTGCACATATTGGATATCGCCCAGCCTCAACAATACAGCAAGGGCGAAAAGTACGATGAGCCCGAAGGCCAGGTACACACGCAACAATATGTTTGCTCTAATGTTCATTATCGTTGATTATAATTTTTTTAGGTGGTTCGATCAGCTCTTTAATGCCAAGCGTATCTACTTTTTTGGCCACTTCGGTCAATTTGCTCTTAAACATCAAATCGGCCTTTAGCGACTTATATTCCCAACTCAGCTCTTTTACTTCTTTACTTAATTTATCTATGTTTCTTATGTTCTTAACCGCCATGTGGCTGTTCGCGATGTAAATCATGACCAGCACACAGAGAAAAATCAAAAAAGGCAACATATCCGTAGCCGCCTCCTTACTCACCACCCCCTCGGTAAACAGCTTTCTAAAAAAAACCAGCGTACTGCTTTCCTTAGGAGGCTCTTCGCGAAGCTTCGGTTCTTCCTCCAGCTCCAAATGCTCTTCTTCAGGTTCTTCTACCTTTTTTTTGAATTGGTTGTTCATAGCTTTTCTCCAATCCTCAATTTTGCGCTTCTGGCCCTGCCGTTTATCGCCACCTCTTTTTCATCGGCCATCACAGCCTTGCGCGTAATGACCTTAAAAGGCTTTTGCTCATTACCAAAAAAATCCTTCTCCACCTCGCCCTGAAATTTGCCCTTGGCCAAAAAATTCTTCACCGGCCTGTCTTCCAACGAATGATAAGACATCACCACCAAACGGCCTCCCTTTTTGAGCACCGAGGCGCTTTGCTCCAAAAAGTTTTCCAGCATATCGATTTCGGCATTCACCTCGATGCGCAGGGCCTGAAAAACCTGAGCCATATATTTATGCTCTTTTCCTTTTGGAATATGTTGCGCAATCACAGATTTAAAATCGGCCAAGGTTACAATCGGCTTATCCATGCGGGCCGTTGCGATAGTGCGGGCCAGTGATTTTGCGTTTTTCACTTCACCATAGATTCCAAAAATCTTATGGAGCTTGTCTTCCGCATAAGTATTGAGCACTTCGGCCGCTGTTAAAGCGCGTTGCTTATCCATGCGCATATCCAAATCGGCATCAAAACGCGTAGAAAACCCACGGCTTGGCTCATTGAACTGGTGCGAAGAAACACCCAGGTCGGCCAAAATTCCATCCACCTCTTTGTAGCCCAGCAAACGCAGGTTATTTTTCAGGAAACCGAAGTTCTGATCCACAAACACAAAGCGCTTGTCGTCTATTTTATTCCTTTGGGCATCGGGGTCCTGATCAAAAGCGATCAGCACACCATCTTTATTCAAGTGTTTTAAGATCTCGCGCGAGTGGCCGCCGCCACCAAATGTTACGTCGACATAAACGCCGGCCGGATTGATAGCCAAACCTTCGATGCACTCTTGCAACATTACCGGTACATGATAATTAGTTTCCATCATCCCTCCTATCTCTTCCGCCCATTACTTCTTCGGCCAGATTGGCGAAGTTTTCAGGCTCGTTGTCCAACAACTGATCATAGGCATCTTTTGACCACACTTCGATTTTATCGAACTGACAGGCCAGCACTACATCGCCAGCAATGCCCGCAAATTCCAATAAGGATTTCGGCAAAAGCACCCTGCCCGAAGCATCCAAGCTCAACTCGCTGGCGCCACGGGTAAAGAAGCGGATGAACTCTCTTGTTTTTTTCTCGTAGGGATTCAACTTGCTCAATTCAGCCACGATTCCTTCCCACACTTTTTTAGGATAAATAACCAAATGCTTCTCAAAACCGCGGTTAATAACGAGGCCCTCCTGCTCCACATTAGGCAATTGTTTTTTCAGACTAGAAGGCACCATCAAGCGGCCCTTCTGGTCTAACTTACAATCGAATTCTCCTAACAGTTGAATCATTTTACCACCTACACATTTTATGTAGTGTAAAAATAAATACTTCTACCACAATTTACCACTTCCTACCACAAAAAGTTTTCAACATCTTATAAATTCCCATTTTGTCCCATTTTTATTGTTTTTTAGCCGATTTTAGGGCATAAAAAAGGTGGGAGCCCAGACCAAAACTGAACTCCCACCTTAAAAAATTGGCACTTTTGAAGCCTAAAGGCTTCTTAAGCTCGATAAAATTATTCCTGAATTGCCTTCACGCCCGGCAATTCTTTTCCTTCCATGTACTCTAAAAGCGCACCGCCTCCAGTCGAAACATAGCTTACCTGATCTTCGAGATTGAACTTGGCAATAGCCGCTGCCGAATCGCCGCCGCCAATTAAAGAAAAGGCTCCGTTTTTAGTGGCCTCTACCACTGCCAAGGCAATGGCTTTGGTGCCTTGTTCAAAGTTTTCCATTTCGAAAACACCCATCGGACCGTTCCACAATAAAGTCTTCGAATCTTTGATGGTTTTGCTAAACAATTCAATTGTTTTCGGACCGATATCCAAACCCATCCAGCCTGCCGGAATCTGCCCGGTATCTACTTGGCTTTGAGCAGCTTCATTATCAAATTTATCGGCAATTACCGTATCCACCGGCAAAATCAGGCTTACACCTTTTGCCTTTGCTTTATCCAGCAATTCCAGGCACAATGGCATCCTGTCTTCCTCTAGCAGCGAAGTTCCGATCTCTCCGCCTTGCGCCTTAGCAAAAGTATAGGCCATACCGCCACCAATTATCAGGTTATCAACCTTTTCCAACAGGCTCTCGATCAGCAAGATCTTATCAGAAACCTTTGCCCCGCCCATAATTGCCGTGAATGGCTTGGCGGCGCCATGATTTACTTTTTCGGCGTTTTCAAGCTCTTGCGCCATCAGATAGCCGAAGTACTTATGATTTGGAAAAAACTGCGCTACGATGGTAGTCGAAGCATGGGCACGATGCGCGGTGCCAAAGGCATCGTTTACATACACATCGCCCAATTTGGCTAATTTCTCGGCAAAGGCCACATCGCCTTTTTCTTCTTCGGGATGGAAACGAAGATTTTCCAGGAGCAACACCTCGCCAGGAAACAAGTTCTTGGCTTTGTTTTCGGCTTCTTCGCCTATGCAGTCGCTCGCAAACTTAACGGTAAGGTCGAGCATCCTCGACAAATCGCCCAAAATGTGTTTCAAAGAATATTTTTGGTCGGGTCCGCCTTTCGGCCTGCCCAAATGCGACATCAAGACCACCGCCCCCCCATCATTTAATATTTTGTTGATGGTCGGCAATGCCGCGCGCATCCTTTTGTCGTCGGTAATGTTAAAGTCTTTATCTAACGGCACATTGAAATCTACCCTGATCAGGGCTTTTTTATCCTTGAAATTACATTGGTCGATTGTCTTCATCTCTTTAGTATTGCTTTAGTATAAATTTAAAATCATTTCGTAATGCGGTCCTACGCCCGCTATTTCAAACTCTTCTCCCATAAGCCGAAAACCCAGCTTTTGGTAAAACCCAACGGCCGACGTACGAGCGTTGCACCAAATATACTGTGCATTTGTGTTTTTAATGTAAGCAATTGCAAATTTAACAAGCTCGGCACCGTAGCCCTTACCCCCAAAGCCCTCATCGGTAGCCATGCCGCGCAACTGATAGCCTTCTTCCTTGCTGTCTTTGTAGCTTTTCGGAAAAAAAGAAGCAATGGTGGCGATTTCATCACCCACACCATAGGCCAGGTGAAAGGCACCTTGTACATGATCTGTGGGAAAAACACACTCGGCTGGCGCCAAACCGTTTCTCAATATCTTGCTCCTGAGCCCCAAAGTAAGCTCGGCGGGAATAAACTTAACCATATCCTTAATTTTGAAGGAGAAAATTTTAAATGATAGCTTTCATTCAATCATTCCTTCATTTAATCATTCAATCATTTTAACGCTTTGCGTTTCTCTAATCTTAACAACCAAATCGACCAATCTGTTCGAGTAGCCCGATTCGTTGTCGTACCAGCCAACCACTTTTACCAAATCTCCCACGATGGAAGTCAGCTTCGAATCGAAAACGCACGAATAGCTATTGTCGATAATATCGACCGAAACAATCGGGTCTTCTGTATACTGTACAATGTTTTTCAATTTGCCACCTGCAGCCCGCCTAAATGCTTCGTTAATTTCGGCTATGCTGGTTTTGCGTTTAAGGATGCAGGTAAAATCGGTAAGCGAACCATTTAAAACCGGCACGCGAATACCTGCACCGCCAAGTTTCCCATCCAGGTGTGGGAAGATGTGGGTAATGGCTTTGGCTGCTCCTGTACTGGTGGGTATGATAGACGAAGAAGCCGCCCTTGCCCTGCGCAAATCGTTGTGGGGCGCATCGTGCAGGTTCTGGTCGCCCGTCATAGAGTGTACCGTGGTAATGTAGCCGTCTTCAATGCCCCAGTTATCATCGAGCACCTTTACCATGGGCGCCACGTTATTGGTGGTACAGGAAGCATTTGACAAAATGGGCGAACCGAGGTCGATTTGCTCATCGTTAACCCCGATTACTACCATCGGAATGCTTGGATCGCTGGCCGGAGCCGAAATAAGTACCTGCTTCGCACCTGCCTGCAAATGCAGGGAAGCATTGGCCTGGTTGGTAAACTTGCCCGTCGACTCGATAACCAAATCAATCCCTAATGATGCCCAAGGCAATTGACCGGGGTTTGCTACGGCAAAAACCTTTATTTTTTGGCCATTGATGATCAAACTTTCATCATCGTGCGCTACCTCTCCCTTAAAAACGCCGTGAACAGAGTCGTATTTGAAGAGATGAGCCAAGGTTGCAGGCGCTCCAAGATCGTTGATGGCTTCAACCTTCAGCTGGCGCTCGATCGCGGTACGCAAGAAAGTGCGCCCAATCCTGCCAAAACCATTAATAGCAATTTTCATGAGAATACAATTTATGCTTGGGTTGCGAAGCCTTGTTGGCCCTATTCGCACTTTTCGCAAACAGCCTAGCCAATACAGTTTCACCGTGCAAAACTACCTATATTCTTTGAAAGGAACTGTCTTTATATGTTTTAATTGCCCCTTTTTAACGTTTCGACGACATAAAGGTGTCTTTAAAAATCACGTCGGACAGTTTATAGTTGCTATCGGCCCTTTTGCCGATGGCATAAGTAACAATCGTATTCATCACCACACATATGGTAATGAGGATGCTGATGAGCACAAAGTTGCCGAAACGCTGCATCGCTACAGCAAAAAAGACCATGGCTACGCTAAAAGAGCCCAATGTCCATACAATTTGGTTGGCACTAAAGCCCAAACGCTGCAAACGGTGGTGAACATGGTTTCTATCGCCTTTAAACGGAGATTGTCTGTGCAGCATCCTAATAAAGAAAATACGCAACGAATCGAAGATGGGAACCAGCAATACTGCAACCGCAATGGCCGGCGCCGAATAAAAATAGAGCTTTGGAGAGCTTCCTATTTTGTTGAGTTCTATAAATTTAATGGCCAAGGCAACAGATACCAGGCCCACAATCAGCGCCCCGGTATCGCCCATAAAGATTTTTGCCGGCGCATAATTGAATACCAAAAAGCCACAAATCGCCCCCATCATGGCAAAAGCAATGAAAGCGTAAGGCAAGGCATTGGCTACGGCGAAAAAGACACCAAAGCTCAAGGTAGCCAGCACGCCGAGCGTTCCCGCCAGGCCGTCGACCCCATCGATGAGGTTAAAGGCGTTGTTGACAAAAATAATAACCACAATGGAGAATAAACTGCCCCAGAATACATTTACCTCCCACACCAAAAATACACCGTACAAGCTTGTCAGCCTAAATTCGCCCAGTACCACCAAAATAACCGCTACCACAAGCTGCAACATGAACTTAACCTTGGCACTTACGCCATACAAATCGTCTTTTAGGCCCAAGGCAAACAGCACAATACTCGATGTGAGCAAAAAATTAGCCTGCTTGTAATTAACCATTGCCGCAAAAAGCAAGGTAGTGATAGCGAAACTGCAAAAAATAGCCACCCCGCCCAACCTCGAAATATGGAGCTTATGCGATTTCCGGTGACTATCGGAACGATCGAACAGGCGATACTTGATGGCGGTAAATATAATGGAAGGGATGCCAGCGATAGAAAGCGCAAACGACAAGCCGACAACGGCAATATAATACATTACATGTGTTTGCAGAATCGCGGTCATAATTTAGGAGCAAGATAACTTTTGTAAATAAAAGATAAAAATATTAATTGACGGTTAAATTCAACTAAATCAACAAAAACTGGGAGATTTTACTCAGCTTCTTAAAAACCAATGTGAGCCATGATCTCGGAACTTTATTGGCTCTAAGTGCCCGATAATCGTTAACCAGAGCATGATAACGATGCTTCATCGAGGCATTGCTCATGCCTCCCACCCTCATGTTGACCATTAATTCATCCAGAAAAACAGCCTTCACCTGGTATCGGTACAAAAACCTCAACATCAACTCATAGTCGGCTGCCGTACCAAAATTCAACGAATAGCCCCCATAGCGCCCAAACAACTCGCGCTTCAAATAAAGCGTTGGGTGCGCAGGCATCCAGCCCAGTTCGATGGCCCTTTTGGTAAATGGCTTTGAAATCCATTTCCTGATTATTTTCCTCGTTTCGGGATGGATATAATTGAGGTTGCCATAAACGCCATCTGCACCTGAAGCGACCAAACGCTCAACTACTTTCGAAATCACCTGAGGATTGGCCAGTATATCGTCGGCATTCAATATGCCCAATACTTCGCCGGTAGCCAAATTAATCCCCTTGTTCAGCGCATCGTACATGCCTTTGTCTTTTTCAGATACCAACTGCGCAATGCCTTGCTTGTGCCGCTCGATAATGGCCAAGGTTTGGTCGGTAGAGCCGCCATCAACCACAATATATTCGATCTGGCCATAATCCTGCGCCATGACAGAGGAAAGGCAATCGTCGATATATTTCTCGCCGTTATATACTACCGTGATGATGGATACCTTCATGAATGCGCCCCGATTTAGAAATATGCGTAAAGATAATTAATGCCAAGCAATTATTGCATCCCGCCAACAACGCCAAGATTGGAGCACCGGCAAACGATTGCTCTTTAGCATTTAAAATTTGTTCTCAACAGCCCTGAATTTCCGGCAAAAAGTTTCTCGGCAAAAAATATTGGGGATCAGAAAGAAAGTCAGGCACTTCAAATCAAGTAAGATTTACCCATGGAACTGACAATGGGTATGCCATCCACACGGGTCACGAGACTCAACTGACCCACAAACCCTAGATAAACAAGCAATGCGTGGCCAAGGGCTAGATTTTCAGCCTGAGGCTTCGAAACAACCTAAGCGCTGCCGATCCCTGATTTTCTGAAAGATTTAAAAATACTCGTATATTTTTGAGAAAAAAGATATACTAAAACATGCTGCTTATGCACATCAAAAACAAGACAACCACTTCAAACATCAATCATCATTACGCTTAGGCGATGGCAACCATGCGTTTCCTCAAAAAGAACACTCCGGCGCCACCAGCCGCCACCAGCATCAAGCCTACATAATCATCGATTGGGCAATTGTTCACGGTCGAATAGGTAACTACGTAGCCCCAAACCGCATCGTCAATCCTGCAAAGCGAAGTACTTACATTCACACAATAAACCGAAGAACTCAGTACCCTCGGCATGTAAGCGTAGTTGGGATAGCCCATGTCGTTCCCGTCGCGAGTCTGATAGCTGTCTCTTATACACATCTAAAAGGGGGGGGGGGGGGGGGGGGGGGGGGGGGGGGGGGGGGGGGGGGGGGGGGG
>NZ_JAELUC010000160.1 GCF_016429155.1 Pedobacter sp. ASV12
GCCATTGGATGATGACTGACCACCTTTTACAGCTATTTCCTTAACCACATCTACAGAGGCAATAAAGTTTTCGATATCAGATTTGTATCTATCCGCATTGGAAAGAATACAAATGCTCTGCATGCTGTTTTCTCCGCTAAAAGTAATGAGCATAGCCAATGTAGCTATTCCCTTATCTTCATATTTTGCAGTACCCATTAAAAACTGCCAACCTTTTAAAACAGCTGCCGGTTGCTTGTTTGCAGCACCAGCAACCTTGAAGGGTTTTTGCACCTGGTTGCTCCAGGCATTGTCAAAATCCTGCTGTATACCACCCTGTCCTGGTATCGGACTGTAAATAAAGATATTGCAATATGCTCCTGTACTTTTATCTTCCTTATAATAGGTAAGCACATTGTTGTTCCTTACTAATTCGTAGCCTGCTGGAACAGTATAACCGACCACGCCAAAACTGCTTTTTTGTGCAAAAGATGCACACGCTGCTAAAAACAAAAAGAAGAAAGATAATAATTTGTTCATTGGTTTATTTTTAATTGCCCCCTATTTACCGCACAATAATTGCATTACCCGACGAATTGAGTGTCGCATTGCCTAAATTAACGGGCACCCCATTTTTCCAATATTTGGCTATGTTATAGGTTCCATTGTTCTCCCACCCCGATACGTACACATCATTGCCAAAAACCGCAATGCCCGTAGCACCAGAGGACACCGTAGCTAGTTTTACTGGCACCCCGTTTTTCCAGTATTTAGCAAAGGATGGCCCTCCGCCATAATAATCCTCCTGTTCATACCCTGCCACGTATACGTCGTTTCCCGTTACGAAAACAGCAGTTGCCACGCCTACCGAAGCGGTACCTGCAGTCAGTGTTGCAGCGGTTCCGTTTTTCCAAACGGTTGCCATAGCCAACCCACTTGTCGGATTGTTTTGGTTGCCTGCTACATATTTGTCGCTTCCGCTTACGAAAACAGCATTGGCAAAGTCATGCTTATCGTTGTTGGGTATGGTATTGGCTGGTATTGCCCCATTTGTGAATTCCCAGGGCGAAAACCTCCCCTGCGAGTTGCGATAGCTCCCAACGGCATACACACTGTTATCATTTGTATAAATCCCTGTGCAGGAGCCATTACCGGTAACGATTTGTCCAACAATGGGATCATTAACGTTTATGGTTGTGCCCGTACCGTTTTTCCAGTACCTGGGCAGGTCAAATCCGTTGATGATTTCCCAGCCACCAACATACACGTCATTGCCATTTACGGAAATGCCATTGGCCGCAGATTCGTTGGTGCCAAGTGTGTTTTTAGTGCCGTTTTTCCAATAATTGGCCAATTGCAAGTTATTGATTCTCTCTTTTCCTGCAACATACACATCATTGCCACGTATGAAGATGGAATTCAGTGCCGACTCTTCTATGCTCAGCGTAATAGCGGTGCTGTTTTTCCAATAGGTAGCCAAAGCACGGCTGCTATTATTCTGCGAACCGGCCACAAACACATCGGGCACATAAACAATATTGCCACCACTTGCAGTCTGGGTGCCTGTTTTTATTTTTATTTCTCCGCTAACAGCTCCTACTGCAGGAACAATTACCTTTAGCTGTGTAGCGGTGGCCGATTGCACTGCAGCTGCTACACCATTAATCGTAACGGCATTATTGGCAGCCACAGCAGAAAAGTTGCGGCCAGTAATGGTAAGTGTATCGCCATAGTGCAACGTAGTGCCAGATACCCCCCCTATTTTAAGGGTAGTGTCTTTTGGTGCTGGATCAGGGATGGGCGTGCTAATGTTTTTTTTGCACGAAGACGTTGCAAACAGGAACAGCGCTAATGCCATACCTGTTGCCATCCTAAAGATGTTGTATCCTATTGCTTTCATATCGGTTCAGATTTTTCACTTTAAAAATATTACGATATAAAATTAGCTTGGCCTAGAGGCTGTGGCAATCATTAAAAAAGATGATTTTTATGCGTTTTCGTCATGCTTAAACCGTAAGCATTGAAAATGGGGTGTTTATATCTATTTTTAACCAAAGAGACATAAGTATCCTGCCTTATTGAAGATTGATCATCAAATTTTGAAGCTTCAAGACAAGGTGTTTAAAAAAATTCGCCCATAAAATGACCAGAGTAGCTCTAAAGAATTAATACATTCGTATTATAAAAATAAGCATGTCATTTAACTGGTTTGATGTCATCGTTCTTTTTGGTATGATGCAGGGAATAATTTCCTGTATGGTGCTGATTTTTCAAAAAGCAAACGAACTTCATAAAACACTACTCATTGCAATTATTCTGGTGTTATGCATCTTAAGTTTTAAAATAGAGATTCACACCTTACACTTATGGGATAAACCTTTTCTGCGTTATTTTCCGCTTGGAATAGACCTACTCATCCAACCAATCCTATTTTTGTATGTCTATTCGCTGACTAAACCTAATTTTGAATTCAAAGCTAAATTGTTATTCCACTTACTGCCACCTGAATTGTTCTTTATCCATTCGATCCTGGTTTATTTAGCGGTGCTCCCTATTGATGATCTTCAGCAAAAGGATATCTGTCTCTTATACACATCTGACGCTGCCGACGAACCACGACATGTGGAGGGCTAGGGGGGGGGGGGGGGAGTGAAAAGGGGGGGGGGGGGGGGGGGGGGGGGGGGGGG
>NZ_JAELUC010000161.1 GCF_016429155.1 Pedobacter sp. ASV12
CCCCCCCCCCCCCCCCCCCCCCCCCCCCCCCCCCCCCCCCCCCCCCCCCCCCTTTTTTAGATGTGTATAAGAGACAGCACCTGAGCTGTTTGATTTAGAGTTATCGAAAGATTTTTATGGGGATGCAGTAAAAGGTCATATTTGTAATTGCTTAAGATGAGGCTTGCAAATTTTGTTTCCTTAAGCGGTAGTTCGATGTTGAAACTCCCATCATTTTTAACAGGGATCTTAATCGAGTTTTCTTCGTAAAAACCATAAACCAACGGGATGTTGAGTTGCAGTTTTTCGCTTCCCTTGTAGTCTTTGATCTTTCCGCTGAGCTTAAACTGTGCAAAAGAATAGATTGGAAAAGCCAAGGCCAATAAGAGGAGGGTAATTTTTTTGAGGTTCATGGTTTATGCAATAAGATTAAGTTTTGGGCATAGCTATGCCCTTGCTGAGACGTAGTTGAAGTACCGTAGCCGATTAGGTTTTAAAGCTGTATGGTGAGGTGGATGAAGAACTCCTTGGCGCTTTCCCTGATAATCAGTTCGTGCCTGTTGGGGTAGAGCAAAGCCAAGCGTTGCTTTACATTGACCAGGCCTATGCCGCTTTTTAGTTTTTCGGGGTCGTTGTCGGCCTTGAGATGGATACTGTTGTGCACATCGAAATAAAGTGTGCTGCCCTTGGTTTGCAAAGTAATTTTGATGTGTGAGGGATACTGCAGGCTGATGCCATGCTTAAAGGCATTCTCTACAAAAGGAATAAGCAGCATGGGGGTAATCTGCAAATTGTTCAACTGTTCTTCGATTTGGGTTTCGATCACAATATTGGCCGATCTGGAAGTGCGCAGCTTTTGCAGGGCGATATAGTTTTCGAGGTAATCCACATCCCTGGTCAGCGAAATCTTGTCCTGCACGTTTTCATGCAGCATAAAACGCATCATATCGCCCAGTTTTTGGATGCCTTCACCGGTTCTCTCGGCATTTTCCTGCAGGGCGGTACCATAAAGCGTATTGAGGGCATTGAATAAAAAGTGCGGATTGATCTGCGATTTCAGGAAGCTGAGGTTGGCGTCAGACTTGCCCAACTCTGTTTTCAGGGTGGTAAGCTCTGTTGAATTGGCCAATCTCCTTTTGTAGAGGAACCAGGCCAGTGGGGCGCTTAAAAGCAGTTGCACCGGAAAATGGAACAGCAATGTAATGGCAATTACTTCGCCTCTCGGCCTGAGCAGAAAGGCAATCAGCGAAATAGGTACGGCCATCAAAATGGCGGCCACGAACAACTGGCCAAAAAAGGCGCTGAACTTACGGTTTTTGGGGTAGAGTTCGGGCAAAAGATAATATAAGGCGTAGATAACGATAGCAATAGACGATAAAATGATCAAAGTCCATAGCACAACGATGTCTATCCCGGCATGGCTGGCAACCCACAGCATCAGTCCGATAAACCAAAAGGCAATGCCAAAGCCGGCATCGATCTTCATCTGGTTTTTATAGGCCTTGTCGTGTTTATTGGCCATAAAGTAATTGATAAATTCTTTTAAAAGCACGTAGGCCGTAACAATCACCATAACCCATAGCTCGTAGGTAAACCCGTCGAAGAAAAGGCGGTTGTATGCGTCTTGGACGTCGTTGTATTGTACCAGCGTATAAGCCTCGGTATAGGTTTTGCAGATGCTGATGGTAAGACCGGAGCCTACCAGTATCACGAAGGTGAGCAAAGCGTTGAGTACGATGTTTTCCTTTTTGAGGAACGACGGAACGATATAGAAATTGAGGAACAGGAAATTGAAATAAAGAATAGAATACCTGAACAATTCGGGTGCCAGATAATTCGAAAAAAGCGAGTAGTTGAGGTGTTCGCCTCTAAAGTTGTAATAGTTTTCGTTATAGAAACGGCCGCCTGCAGCGGTAATCAGCATCAGAACAGCGAATACATAGAGGATGGTCGAGATCCAGAATTCCGTTTTTTGCAGCTCTTTTAGTTTCATGTGTTGGGTTTGTTGCAGTTAGTTAATGGTACAATGTTAAGCTGCGGTTGGCAATCTATTTTGAAAATGTGACCAATATCCGGATAAATGTGACGAATGGACAAAGATCGTTTTTTTAGCTTGTTTTGGAGGAGCTCGAATCGCTCATTATTGAAAACTGCCAACTGCCAACTGAAAACTCCTCAACCAACTCCAAACTTCTTTTCCTAACTTTGCCTTGCATCAAAATTTATCAACACATGACCTTATACGGCATACCTAATTGCAATACGGTAAAAAAGGCCCAAGATTGGCTGAAGGCAAACCATATCGATTTCGAGTTCCACGATTTCAAGAAGAAAGGCGTTACTGCCGAAAAACTGACCGAATGGTTCAACCAGTTTGGCTGGGAAAAAGTAATCAACAAAAACGGCCTTACTTTTAAAAAACTCGACAAAGAACAGCAGGCAGCTATCAATAGCGCCGATAAAGCCGTTGTTTACTTGCTAAATAATACCAGCGCCATTAAACGCCCTGTGGTTGAGCAAAATGGCAAAGCCATTTTAATTGGTTTTAGCGAAGAAGCCTACCAGGCGCTGCTGAAATAACGAGCCAGGCCTGAACAAAATGAA
>NZ_JAELUC010000162.1 GCF_016429155.1 Pedobacter sp. ASV12
GTCGTGGTTCGTCGGCAGCGTCAGATGTGTATAAGAGACAGGGTTAGTAGCTGGGTTTAATGATTTTCCTGGCGTTTATGTCAAAGGCTTTAATCCTGGTGGACTATACTTTTTTGCCGAACAGGCACAATTTAGTGCTGGCGAGGATGAGACGAAGTTAGCCAACGAAGGAGTAGACAAAAAAATTCAAGCTAATGTTTACCCTTATCGCACTTATCTGGATCACTTTCATAACAATGGCTCTCCGTTTAATAAAATTGGGATTGTAGTGGCTAAAAATGGGGAGTGGCCTTTTAAACCTGTGTTGGTAAAAGATGCGGTTGCTTTGATCAATCAGCAAATAGCCTCTTGGCCAGCTATTCTACAAAAAAAACCCTACTCGGTAGAGGTTGTAAAAAAAGCATTAGAAAGATTAAAGCCGTATTACAACGAAGTTGTAAAACTGAGAGCTAATTATAATTATAGCAATGCTCTTAATGATGGTAATGGCCACTATTTGTTAAATCCAGAAGCTATTTTAAATGGGAAAACAATTGATAAAACGTTTCCCGAGTACAGTATCCTGGTTTCAACTACCCAACAAACCATTGATCAGACCAAAAAAGACGGTCCGCTTTGGGTATATTTTAATTTAACGCCATCAATTGAGATGCAGGGAAACCTATCGAAATACGATGCCAAGCTGGGTACGGGAGTAGCGCATATGGTGTATTCCTTACTCAACAATTTGAATTTCGCTTATATCTATAAATGGTTGTCGCAACCCGAAGCGATGAAGGGAACCTTGTACAAGCCTCAGTAGCTCGCTTTTCAATCGTATTTCATCAAACTTATTAAACTCAATAAAAATTAAAACAATGAAAAAGATACTGATCATTCTGCTTCTACTGCCTATTATGGCGGTAGCGCAACAAAAGCAAAGCATAGAAGATGCCATGAAAAAGATGGAGGAATTGAAAAAAGGCATGACCCCAGAGCAGAGAGCCATGTTGGAAAAAATGGGTGTCGAAAAAACGATGCAGGGCGTACAAAAAAACATGGCGCAGGGTAACACAGGTGCCGCAATGATGCCCCTTGGCGATCCCAATAAAATTCCTACAACCCTTTCTACGCGTGCAATTGCTCCAACACCGGTAGGTAAAGAAAAATTGTTGGGTTATTTAAAGCCAATTTTTTCAGAAACAGAAAAAGCCATCAAACCTGAGCGTAAAAAAGCGGTAGCAGGCTTAATCAATAAAGGCAAGAAAACCGGCCAATATGCCATGGCTTTTTGGGCAAATAACGAATTGGATAAAGCACTGTATTTATTAGAAAATGCTTGCATAACCAATCCCGAGGATTACCTTTCGCTCAATAACCTAGCGGCTTTGCTTACCATATCAGGGTATGCGCATAAATCGTTGCCATTGCTTTTGTACACACAAAAATTATTGCCCCAAAATGCTACGGTAACCAACAATCTTGGGCAGGCGTATCTCAGTTTAGGGAATATAGAAAAAGCGCAACCATTGCTCTTATCAGCCATTAAAAAAGATAGTACCAATACCGAGGCTTATAGGTCTTTAGCACTTATTGCTCAACAACAAGGTAACAATACGCTTTGTGGCAACTATCTTGAAAAAGCCATTGCCAACGGTGGCGCCACTACAGAAGCCATCAATTTATTGAGTAAAGTAGCACCAGGCAAAGATATCTCCGGATATATCCGTAATCGTTTTAAACGGTACTATAAAGACCATAGCATTACCAAACGTTTTCTGGTGCCAGCAGTCCCTGCGTCTTATGAAGAGGCTGTAAGCCGAAATCGTGAGGTCGAAACTTATTTTAAGGACATGGATGCCACCATTAACGCTGCCTATAAAACACAGCAAGAATTGACAAAAAAATATGAAGGTCAAGTAGTGGAGAACCAGACCAAAAGAATGGCGCAAATGCAACAAATGCTGACCAATGCCGGCAAGCCTGGATTTTCACAATCGGTGCAGGACATGAAAGCATCGTTAAGCAACCCCCTTATGGCCCAAGGCGCTACCATGTTGGCGAGTATAGACAACCCGCAATTCAGCAAATCGTACATCAGTCGGATGAAAACAGAAGCCGCTAACAGGCTAAAAAGCGAAAATGAACTGAAACAGGCATTAAAAATAGATTTTGATAATAAGATCAGTGCGCTTGAAAAGGAAAAGAAAGGGCTTGACGATGGCGAAGGTAAGGATGCTGCAAATGCGCGGGCCATGCAGATAGAAAAAGAGCTGTGTAAATTAAAAGAGGGCAGACAGGCGAAATGGCTGGAGAAAATGGCCGAAATCAATAATCAATATATCCATAACATGGAAGACCTGCTTAATCAGCGTTTGCAGGAGTACCTTTTTTGGAACACCGTAGTGATGCAATCTCTTCAAGACCTGTCTCTTATACACATCTAAAAAGGGGGGGGGGGGGGGGGGGGGGGGGGGGGGGGGGGGGGGGGGGGGGGGGG
>NZ_JAELUC010000163.1 GCF_016429155.1 Pedobacter sp. ASV12
CCCCCCCCCCCCCCCCCCCCCCCCCCCCCCCCCCCCCCCCCCCCCCCCCCTTTTTAGATGTGTATAAGAGACAGCTATGGTAACGTTCAATTAGGTTATAAAAACTTCTTGTACTTGCAATTGACTGGCCGTAACGACTGGTATTCAACTTTGTCGCCAGCCAACAGATCGGTATTCTATCCTGCTGCAAACATGTCATTGATTGCAACCGAATTGTTCCCATCAATTAAAAGCGACAAATATTTAAACAGTTTAAAACTACGTGCAGGTATCTCTAAAGTAGGTAACGTAAACTTAGGTGCTTACGCATTGAAACCAACATTCAGTCAACAAAGCGGTTTCCCATTTGGATCTAACCCAGGTTTTGGTTTAGATGATCAAATCGTTTCATTAAACTTAACTCCTGAGATTACTAAAGGTTTTGAGGGTGGTTTTGATGCAGATTTCTGGAATAACCGTATCTCTACCAGCGTAACTTACTACAAAACTAAAACCAGCGATCAAATCGTTCCTGTAGGTGTTTCAAATACTACTGGTTTTACTTCATACCGTGTAAATACAGGTGATGTGTCTAACGAAGGTATCGAGACTACTTTGAGCATTACTCCAGTAAGAACCAACTATGGTTTAGAAGTAACTGTTGGTGGTAACTATACTTACAATACCAACAAAGTACTTTCAATTAGCTTAGACCAAAAACGTTTAGGTTTATCAAGTGGTGGTAGCGGTCAAGTATATGCGGCAGAGAACGACTTGTACCCTGTATTGTATGGTACTACTTACAAGAGAGATCCACAAGGTAGAGTTATCGTAGATCCAGTTACTGGTTATCCAAGCGCAAACAGCGATTTGACCAGAATTGGTAACACAAATCCTAAGCATATCGTAGGTCTAAATACTTCAATCAGATACAAACAATTCCGTTTAGCGGCAGTTGCTGAATATCGTACTGGTTACATCATCTTTAACAGTGGCGCTGGTGGTTTCGACTTTTCAGGTAGCTCTCAAAGATCGGTTACTTACTACCGCGAGCGTTTCGTATTCCCTAACTCTTCTTACAAAGATCCAGTTACTGGTCAATTCGTAGCGAATAACAATGTTACAGTAAGAGATGGTGGCGCAGGTTTCTGGACTGACGGAACTTATAACACCAACATTACAGAGAACTATACCAACAGTGGTGCGTTCTGGAAAATCCGTGAGATTAGCTTGTCATGGGATATGCCAAAATCATTGTTGAAAGGCTTGAAATATGTGAAAGGTGCAACTATCAGTGCTCAAGGACGTAACTTGTTCCTATTTACGCCAACCTCTAACCGTTACACTGACCCTGACTATATTTTGGGTGGTAACGCTATTGGTATCAACACATTGAGCCAAACGCCTCCAACTCGTTATTACGGAGCAACTTTATCATTAACATTCTAATATCGACATACGATGAGAAAATTATTTAATATATTTATTGTGGGTACATTGGTTTTTGCAGCCTCTTCCTGCAAAAAGTATTTGGACATCAATGAAAATCCAAATAGCGCAACTACAAATACCCCTTCACTAGTATTTCCACAGGCCTTGGCTTCAACCGCAGGTTCTATCGTTACTTATAACGATGCTGGAGCCTGGATGGGTGGAAATCAGGCAAACGCCGGTGGTGTTGGTGGCTGGGGAACAGTATGGTCTTATAACTATACAACTGCTACAAACAACGGCATGTGGACTGGAACATACAACAACGCGAACGATTATCAGTACATCATCAACAATACTTCTTTGACTGATGCTACGGTTAACTTTAATGCTGCGGCTCGCATCATGAAATCATTCCTTTTTATCAGATTGGTTGATAACTATGGAAGTCTTCCTTATTCTGAAGCATTAAAAGGCCCGGCAAACATTACGCCAAAATATGACAAGGATTCTGAGATTTATAAAGCAATCTATGATGATTTGACAGCTGCAATAGCTGGTATCGACGCTAATGTTGTTGGAGCTACTCCGATTGCTGTTTCTGGAACAAATGCTGTAGATATTCTTTTCAAAGGAGATATGTCAAAATGGAGAGCTTTTGCCAATACACTTCGTTTAAAAATCCTCGTTAAGAGCAAAGGCACAGTTAATGACGCTTGGGCTGCTGGAAAAACCTTAACTGGTGCTTTCTTAACTGACGATGCTTTAGTTCAGCCAGGTTATACCGCAACTTCTGGTAAAGCCAACGGTATATTTATCAACTATGCTTATAGTGTTACTGGTACTCAAGGCGGTTTAGGCAACCAACAAGTTCCTACGCCTTGGGCATTATCATTTTACAATGGTGATAAAATTGTAGATAACGTACGTGGAAAATTGATTTACCAAGGTTTCCCAACGGTAAGGAAAAATCAATTAGGTTATGATACAGAGCCTGTTGATAGAGCTCCTGCAGGTTCTGCTTGGTTTACAGGTGGTTCATCACAAACAGGTGCAAATGCAGTGAGTACTGGTATTTTAAAAGGTATTAATATGGG
>NZ_JAELUC010000164.1 GCF_016429155.1 Pedobacter sp. ASV12
CCCCCCCCCCCCCCCCCCCCCCCCCCCCCCCCCCCCCCCCCCCCCCCCCCCTTTTAGATGTGTATAAGAGACAGCCATCATAGGCATTTCTTACCCTCCTGTGGCGATCGATAAGAACGAGGTAGCCCTGATGGATGTATCCCCCGGCTGCGGTGCTGTCTTCATTCACCGAAACCAGATAGTTCTTTTGTGCAGTGTTGTAAATCTCTTCTTTTGTGCCCCAAACAAACTGCCATTGACTGCCCCCAGCTCCCAGCTTGTCCTTGTATTCCTTTAACCTCGACGGCAGGTCGTACTTGTAATCTATTGTATGCGAAAGCAACATCACGTTTAGATTATCCTTGTATTTTTCAAACACCTTCATCAAGTTTCGATGCATGGTTGGGCATATCGTTGGACAGCTGGTAAAGAAGAAATCCGCCACATATATCTTTCCGTCGAAAAGCTTATTGGTAATTGGTATGCTGTCTTGGTTCAGATAGCTGAAAGATGGGATTGTCTTGTATACAGTATCTATCACTGCTCTCCCATCTACCATTTTAGTTTCAACTCCGTCGGCAATCATCGGAATCTTCCTTTCCTTGCTCGAACAGGCCCCGAGGCACAGTAGCAATGCAAGCAACACCATATTTCCGCTTATATACCCAAGTTTGTGGCTAGTGCTTTCCATGGTCATGCCCCTCATGCGTATTTGCCAGGCTTGATCCAAATCGCTTAAGATAAGCCTCAGACTGTTTCAAAGCAATTTGATAAAGACTGTCCATTTTTATCAGCTTTTCTTTTTCGCCTTTAAAATAAGCTACGGCCTGCGCATTGCTTTTTCCATCAATATCTGGCTGGAAGGCATGCATCCAGTCCATCATGTTTTCGTCGGCCTTGTTCAGGTGTCCAATAAGCACGGCGATATCGCGCTGCTCTTTGGCCGTGTCTATAGATTGGTCTGCATTTGCCTTTTGCGCAATCCCTGTTTTGGAAAGGGTATCCAATTGCATTTTGTACCTAACAGCTATCTCGCCGTCGATCATCAGTTTGTCGTGCATATCCATCACTTCTTGCCTAACGGCTTTGTAATCTGATTCTTGCTTGCACGAAAACTGCAGGGCAACTACCAAGAGCAGCATCCCTGCGATTTTTTCGATTTTTTTCATGTGAATGATTTTAAATTGTTAAAACGAAATTGACGTATGTACCATTACCCTGTTGCCCGCGCTTGCACGGCCGCCTGCCAAATCTTGCGACCACACGTTCTGATAGTTCGCACCAACAGATATCCTGCCCATAGAAAGCTCCACGCCACCAACCACAGAAAGCGAATAGCCACCCGAAACATCTACTTCATATTTCTTGCTTTCTACGTCTTTCTGGGCAGTTTCGTAAAGCAAACCGCCATTGGGCGCAATTGTAAGTACATTCGCAATCCTGAACTTGTAATAGGCAAGCACATTCGAGGTGAATTTGTTGCCATACCTGTACTCGTATTTATTGGCGGTATTAATCTTGTAGTTAAGGTTCACATCGAGCCCTGCGTCCTGCAAGCGGATATCGTAGGTGGCGTTCAGCGTAAAATCGGTACTCGCCGTTCCCAGCTGGAAATTGTTAGGCGATTCCTGAACAGCCAGCCTTTCTGAAGGCTCGTATTTTCCCGTAGGCGCCTTGATGCCTGCACCCACCCATAACGACTGTACGAGCAACTTATCACCAATAGAACTCCTATGGTCTAAAAGACCATAGTAGCCCATTACTGCAATATCGCCGAGGCCATCTTTTAAGCCGTTACCTGTCTGGCTAGTGCGTTCATTGAAATTGTAGGGCACAAAGGCCAATACCCTGAACTTTTTGCCGATGTTCCATCCGCCCCAAAGCTCGGCGGTCTGATAGGTCTCGTCGGCAGTGAGCGGCGTACGTTCGCCAAATGGTCCAAGATGGGTTGTCAGTGTTTTATGCTGGTATCTGAGCCCTATAAACCTTTTGTTAAATTGAGGCAGTATGCCAATATAATAGCTGCCAACGCCACACCCGCAGATATCGCATGCCCTGGTTGCAGTAATCGTAAAAACGGCCAGCAAAACGGCCAAAATGATTTTCTTTCTCATGTCTTATTGTTCCGCTAGTAACTTGTTCTTGATAAACTCTTCGTCGTTGAGCGTAGACAGGAACGCGGTAAGCCTGCCCTTTTCGCTTTCGCTCAGGCTGATGCCCAGCCTACCGCTCTGGCTAAGCAACGGATCGAGGTTTGGGGTTTGCTGCACCCCAGAATTGTAATGTTCTAAAACTCCGCCAAGGGTAAGGAACCTTCCATCGTGCATAAATGGCGCCGTATACTGCAGGTTGCGCAGCGAAGGCACCTTGAACTTGTATTTGTCGGCTTGGATCAATGTTGTTGGATACAGTCCCAAATCGTTGATGGCGTTTGGAGGCAGTCCATTGTTGCGGAAGCTACCGT
>NZ_JAELUC010000165.1 GCF_016429155.1 Pedobacter sp. ASV12
CCCCCCCCCCCCCCCCCCCCCCCCCCCCCCCCCCCCCCCCCCCCCCCCCCCTTTTAGATGTGTATAAGAGACAGAACCTTAAGCCCGCATCTATATAGTTGTTTTGATGCAGGTAAAATATAATCCCAATTTGTGGCGCATAAACAAAGGCGGCGTTTTTGCCTTCTACACACGGGGCTTTGTTTAACAGAAATGAAAATCCGATTTCCGATTGGACATAAAGATTGCTCCTGTAGAAATATTTTAGCCCGGCTTTGAATGGAACCAACCGAAGGTCTTCTACCAAATGCCTATAGCTAGGCCTTACAAAAACATTATTGAAGCCGGCATTGGCCGTTCCAAACAAAACGCCGTCAATTACCGGAAAATCGGCTTGGAGCGAAAGTCCGAGGGGTGCTTCATACTTAGTAGCCAAATAGCCTACGGCCAAACCTGTTTCAATACCCACACTATACCTGATACCGGTACCACTATAAACCTGTGGCCTAGCTATGATGGTCTGAAAGAAAATAAGAATGATAAAAATAACAAGCGCTTTCATGAGCAATAATTTTATAAGAATGGTGAAATGAGAAAGTTTTCCTTAGGCTATATTGAGCAATTGCCTACATTGCCTATTATCTGTTCATTAGGCTTTTTGAGGTGTGCTTATCGGCATTTACGGAAGCATTTTCAGAGATCAGATTGAGAAGTTCATTATACTTTTCTAAAAGACCGACATATTTATTCATCCAAAAATAAACCGAGTTATGATCTGCATTCAGCCCATTTGCATTAAGCAAGGCAGGTTCTTCGGCATCGAGTAAATGCTGATGGTTCTTGATGAATTTTTCTGGCAACTCGCCAGTAAAATCGTGCCCAATGACATCGCCAACCTTTAAAATGATGTGCGGATTGAGGTTTTCTTGACTAAACCAATTGTAAATTGTTCTTCTGCTTACTTTAAGCTTACGAGACAGCTCGCTAATTCCTATCCGCTCCATTCGAACAGCCTGTTCAAGAACGTGCCCTACATTGATATTCATGTTGATGCGTTTGAGTGAAAAACTTATAGATTAATTGGCCTCGAGCAGATCTAGCTCTTCGTAACAAGAGTTATTGCTGACAAACTCTGGCAGAATTTCTTTCATTTTTTTGACCATGCGGTAATCATCTCCCTTTTGGTTAATGTCAATCAGGTCTTTAATGAGCTGATTGACATACAAGTAATTAAAGGTTACATTTTGAGAGATTTTGATTTTAGGATGATGGGTAAGCATGGTTTTTTCTTCTAAAAGCAGCAGCTCTTCAAAGATTTTTTCGCCCGGACGGAGACCAGTAAAAACAATATCGATATCTACATAAGGCTTTAATCCGGCTAATTTGATCATGTTCAGGGCCAAATCGATTATTTTAATGGGTTTGCCCATATCAAACAGAAAAATCTCTCCGCCCTTACCCATCGAGCCGGCCTCCATTACCAGGTCTACGGCCTCTGGAATGGTCATGAAATACCTGGTAATATTGGGATGCGTAACGGTGATTGGAATGCGTTTGTCAATCTGGCTTTTAAACCTGGGTATAACCGAACCATTTGAGCCCAAAACATTGCCAAACCTAGTGGTAACGAAACGTGTTTGATGGCTCCCCGCAACACTTTCGGCATTGCTTAGCGACTGGATATAGATTTCGGCTAGTCGTTTAGAAGCCCCCATTACATTAGTGGGCTTTACCGCCTTATCTGTAGAAATCATTACAAATTTTTCTACTCCGAATTCCATACAAATATCAGCCAAGTTTTTGGTGCCCAGCACATTGGTCAGAATGGCTTCTGATGGGTTCTCTTCCATCATCGGCACATGTTTATAAGCCGCCGCATGGAAAACAATTTCTGGCTTGTAACATTCGAACATGGTCCTGAGGCGGTCGGAATTCTGGATATTAGCCATAAAAATCTTTATCTTATCCGATTGGTGGCTATCTTCAAGGTCTAACCTCAGGTCATGCAACGGCGTTTCGGCCTGATCGCAAAGCACCAACAGTTTAGGATCATAGTTTAGGGCCTGCCTTACAATTTCAGAACCGATAGAACCTGCAGCACCCGTAATCAGGATCCGCTTGCCCTTTAGTTCCTTCAGGATATTCTTTTTATCGAGCTTAATGGGCTCGCGTTCTAACAAATCGTCTATTTTTAAGTCTTTAAGCTGATTGCTGTCAAGCTTTCCGTAGAGCCACTTGTCTGACGAAGGACTGTCTCTTATACACATCTGACGCTGCCGACGAACCACGACAAAAAAATTTGTTTGGGGGGGGGGGGGGGGGGGGGGGGGGGGGGGGGGGGGGGGGGGGGGGGGGGGGGGGGGGGGGGGGGGGGGGGGGGGGGGGGGGGGGGGGGGGGGGGGGGGGGGGGGGGGGGGGGGGGGGGGGGG
>NZ_JAELUC010000166.1 GCF_016429155.1 Pedobacter sp. ASV12
CGCCACCAGAAGTTGTGATTATTTTATTACCATTGAAAGAAAGGCAAGCCATTTCGCCAAAGGTACCGCACTTTTGCTTATTAATATGAGAGCCGAGCGCCTCTGCCGCATCTTCTAGAACAGGAATTTCATAGTGTTCTGCAATAGCTAAAATCTCCTCCATTTTAGCCGGCATTCCGTATAAATGAACGGGTAAAATTGCTTTTGGCTTTTTGCCTTTTGCTATTCTGTCCTTTATAGCCTCCTCTAAATATACTGGAGACATATTCCAGGTATCTTCTTCAGAGTCAACAAACACAGGGGTGGCTCCTAAATAGGCTATTGGATTGGCTGAAGCAGAAAATGTCAGGCTTTGACAGATTACTTCATCGCCAGGACCTACCCCCATTAAAATTAAGGCCAAGTGCAGAGCACCAGTGCCCGAACTTAGTGCCGCCACATGAACACCGCCATTAAGATATTCTTTTAGATCATTCTCAAAACCAGTAACATTTGGTCCAAGTGGTGCTACCCAATTGGTATCAAAAGCTTCCTTCACATATTTTTGCTCTCCGCCACCCATATGTGGTGACGAAAGCCAGATTTTATTATTCATTTAAATTATATTTAATAATTCTACCTGGATTACCTACAACGACAGCGTAATCTGGCACATCTTTTATTACAACAGCACCCGCTCCAATGGTTACCCATTTTCCTATTTTTACTCCTTGAATAATGCTTGCTCCAATACCAATATGAGTGCCCTCACCAACTTCAACGGCACCTGCAAGTCCTGCCTGCGGAGAGATGTGTACAAAGTCTGCCACCCTGCAATCATGATCTATTGAGGCATTTGTATTAACAATAACATGTGCTCCTATTACCGCCCCGGCATTTATACTTGCATTTGGCATTACGACAGTGCCTTTCTCAATCATCGCAAATGAAGAAACTGAACTAGCGGAAGCTAAGGCAACGGCTTTTGTTCTTTGTAATTGCGCAGCTATTTTTTTTCTTATCAAATTGTTGCCAACTGCTATAATAAATTGCTCAATACCTAGCTCTTTAAAGTTAGCTAAATTGCCCTTTATGGGATAGTGTAAAAGCTGTTTGATTTGTAGGTTTTCATCCCAAACACCATCAATGTTATGCTTCGCAGACAATAGTATGTCTGCTACAACTTTGGCATGGCCACCAGCGCCTATAATATGCATCAGTTCCCTTTAAATTTTTCCATGGTTAGGGAGGTAGCCGAAGAGATACCTTCCCTTACAATTATTTTTTTAAAAGTTAACCATAGTATCTTCAAATCTAAAAAAAAGCTGAGATGATTTACGTACCAAACATCTAGTTTAAATTTTTCGTCCCAGCTGATGGCATTCCTTCCGTTAACCTGCGCCCAGCCCGTAATACCGGGCCTTGCTTCGTGCCTTTTAAATTGCTCTTTATTATAAAGAGGGATATACTCTGGTAATAAGGGCCGCGGGCCAACCAAACTCATATCGCCAATAATTACATTTAACAATTGAGGTATCTCATCCAAAGAACTTCTTCTTACAAACAAACCTAGCCTTGTCAAGCGCAGCTCATCTGGCAATAATTCTCCATTCTTTCCTCTTTTGTCATTCATGGTTTTAAACTTAATGATCTTAAAAAGCTTTGCATGGCGACCCGGCCTAACCTGGAAGAAAAACGGCTTCCCTTGATTTGCAAACATGAGCAACAGCATCACCAATACAAAGATCGGCGACAAGAGCACAAAGCCAACAGTGGCCAATAAAAAATCAAAGATATACTTAAAAAAATGTCTATACATTTGCGAACTCTTTTAGATAGTTGATATACCTATCTGCTAGCACTTTCCTATCGAAGTTTTGTTTAGCAAAGCTGTAACCTGCCTCTCCTTGGCGCTTGATCAATGCTGGATTATCCATGTAATGTCTTACTTTATGGGCAAAATCGTTGGCATCTTCGGGCTTCACAAAAATGCCCGCATCAGCTTCTTCAACCAAATCTCTCGACACCCCGTCTATGGCCATAAAAATAGGCTTTTTGCAGGCCATATAATCAAAGGTCTTATTAGAATATACCGTTTTAAAGGTTTCTACATTTTTTAATACCGAAGCCCCCATATCTGAGGCAAAGATATACTTAAAGACCTCCGCCTTGGCAACAGGATCTAAAAATAGCACATTCGAAAGCGACATGCTTTGAGCCAGCACTTTCAGTTGATTTTTCTGCATTCCTTGGCCAATGAGCACAAACAAAACATTGGTGTCTCTCAAAAGAGCTGCTGTTTCTAATACCTGATCCAGGTGATTGGCAACGCCGTGGGCACCCACATAAGTAATTACAAACTTGCCTGCCCACTGTTGCTGTTCCCTAAATTTCTCTACATCGAATGTATGCAACAAATGATCAGACAAGCTAAAATCTGCCGCATTTGGAATAAAGATAATCTTATCTTCAGGGACTGTCTCTTATACACATCTG
>NZ_JAELUC010000167.1 GCF_016429155.1 Pedobacter sp. ASV12
GTGTAAGGCTTGGTAAACATGCGCATCAAGTCGAAATAATAAAATGCCCTCAGGCCATAAGCTTCGCCTTTAAGCCTTTTCAAAGACTTGTCGCTAAGGATCTGTCCGTATTTGTCCAAGCTTTCAAAATACTTGTTTGTATTGAGGATATTCAGGTACATGTTCGACCAGATACCGTCAATGATGGCCCTGGATTTTGCGTCGGAGTAATTATAGGTAGACATGGTATATTGGTTGTTGCCAGAGTTTACCAGGTAATATTGCGCCAGTACATCCATCGTGGTCATGGTTAAAACAGAACCGTACATTTCATTTGATCCGTTCTTGATGTAGAAACCATTCATGGCATCCTCAAATCCTTGGGGCGTAGCATAAAGCTGCTCTTCCACAAATTTGTTTTCAGGTTTTACATCTAACCACTTTTTGCATCCCGCCAAAGCCATAATAGCCAGTGCAACGCCGATATATATAAATTTCTTTTTCATGGTTTAATTATTTAAAAGTGGCTCTTATACTCATTGAAACTGATCTCGTAAATGGATAATCGATACCTCTTTCACGTTTCACTGTCGAAGCATAAAAAAGGTCGTTTGAATAGGCATTTAAGGTCAATGCAGAGAGGCTTACCTTATCTAGCCATTTTTGCCCCCTAAATTCGTAGCCCAAGTTGATCGATTCGCCGCTGAACGAATTTTCTGTCTGGATGAACCTTGACGAGACCGGGGTAGTTGAAGTGGCCGAAATGTTTTTGAATTCGGCAACGTCGCCGGGGTTTTTCCAACGTTGGTATAATGCCCGCTTATCTTGGTTATACCGCAACGAAGCATAAGAGATGTTCTCAACCTTTTCGTAAAGAGCGTTGTTAAACTGGTCGCGGTGCCAAATGTACCTGATAAACGCACCGAAACTGATGCCTTTGTATTTTATGGTGGTGCTGATTACGCCTTCTGCCTTGGGCCTCGATGAGCCTACGACTACCTGGTCGTTGGCATTGTAGTCGAACGTGTATTGGCCGTTTTGTTTCACAAACACTTCCTGACCGGTTGCCGGATCGATACCAAGCGATGGTACTGCCCATAAATCGTAGGCACTATAGCCGTCGCGGTACCTGGTTAACAAGTTGCTTTGTCTGAGCTCGGTATTTAAGGACGAAAGCTTGTTGTCGAATTTGCTGTATTTTTGTTTCAGCATGCTTCCTGTCAGCCCAATGGTCCATACAAATTTTCCAGGTTGGAAAATGGGCGAGAAGTTAACCGTGGCTTCCAAACCTTTATTCACAGAAGCTCCGGCATTGAAAGGATAATTGTTCAGGCCGGTAGACGAGGGCAAGGTAATGGCTACCACCAATGGATCGGTGTATTTGCGGTAGGCATTCAGTTGCAGATTCAGCCTGTTGTCTAATAAATTGGCATCCAAGCCCAAGCTAATTTGTTGGGTCGATTGCCATTCCAGGTCTGGAGCACCTAAAGCCGACAAGTATACCCCTTGTCCTATGCTATTGATGGTAGCGTAATAGTTGTAAACAGATTGGCTCACATTGCCAAAGTTTTGGTTGCCGGTAATACCGATATTGGCTCTCAGCTTCAGGAAATTAATCCACTTGATCCCCTTTAGGAAAGCTTCGTTATGCAAATTCCACGATAGGCCCCCCGCATAGTAAGGCTTGTACCTTTTGTTGGAGCCAAATGCTGTTGAGCCATCTACATTAAAGCTCAGGTCTACGTTATAGCGCTGGTTGTAAGAGTAATTGACAGAGGTTACAAAAGAATTCCTCCTGGTCAGCGAATTGGAAGCGTTTGGCGTAGATCCGCTGGCAAAGCCATACGCAAAAGATGGATTGCCATTGCTTGCGTTGGGAAAGCCTACGGCGTTATATCCGTTCAGCTTCTGGTTGTTTTGGGCCATCTCTACGCGCATATATCCTGTAAGCGAGTGCTTGGTTGCAATTACTTTCGAATAGGTGAGGCCAAGGTTAACATTGTAGCCGAGCGCACTTATTTTCTGATAAGCGTAAGAGCCTCTTAAAGTAGGGTCTGTTTCATTTTCAAATACAGTGTTTAGGGGCGACACAAAATTAATGGCCTCTGTATTGCCTTTGTTAATCTGGGCGTTGAGCTGCAGCCTTAGGTTTTTGTTCAAATCGGCAATGGCCTGAAAGTTGTTGGTAATGTTAAAATTCGAGTTGGTATTGAAGCTGCTTAACGAGGCATTGTAAAGCGGATTAGGGATCAACTCGTTGCCGTCGGTCAGGTCTGTTGCATAAACGGTAGGAGAG
>NZ_JAELUC010000168.1 GCF_016429155.1 Pedobacter sp. ASV12
CCCCCCCCCCTCTTTCCCCCCCCCCCCCCCCCCCTACATCTACACATGTCGTGGTTCGTCGGCAGCGTCAGATGTGTATAAGAGACAGCGGTACAGGCCTTCGATTTATTGAACCAGAACAATTTTGTAAACCGTACCATTGCCGACGATGGTAGCTATACCGATACGAAAACCAATGCCTTGAGCAGGTATTTTATGGTGAGGGCAAGCATCAGGCTACAGAAATGGACCGGTGCCAAAGGCCGTAATGGCCGTCCGATCATGAGAAGAGGAGATGGTAGTTTCAATTGATAAGGGATAGCGCGTTTTGAGCTATGCTATTTTATGGGCTTTGATTTCGCACAAAGGCTTCCAGGTTTTGCCTACCAGGATTTCCCAGCTTTCGGTAAATGAATCGGTGTCGAATTTAAGGGTGGCGCGTTCTTTTTCTCCCTTGAATTTCCAGCTATCGGGGGTATAGCTAATCTGGTAGCTTTTAATGTTTCCTTGGCTATCGTAATTGGTAATGGCAAAAGAATGGGCATTCTCGTCATGGCTAATGATACCCATGCCTTTATGGTTTTCGAAATCAAAGTAGCGGTCCCATTTATAGCACAAAAAGAAGCCACCCGCCAGCCATTCGTAGGTAACGATGCCTTTTATTTTGGTGGGACTTGTATCGTCAGTGTAGGCAAAACTTTGGCCTTCTATCGCCCATTTGCCTACAAAAGCTTCGAGCGAGGCATGTTCGCGGGTAGGTACTATAATTGGTTTTTCTTCCAGGGGATAGTGTTGTGTTTCCATAATTGCTAAACATTTGACTGCACGAAAAGTTTAGCATTATTGGGCATCTGACTAGTTGAACGAATTGGCTTTGGGTTTGGGCAGGCTGACATAAAAAGTAGTGCCTTTGCCGATTTCGCTTTCGAACCAAATTTGCCCATGTTGCAGTTCGGTGTAGGTTTTGGCTAGTGTAAGGCCTAAGCCAACACCCTTTTCTTTGTTGGTGCCATAGGTGCCCTTATGTTTTAGCGAAAAAACCTGCGATTTTTCCCCTTCTCCAATCCCAATTCCATCATCACTGATTCGGATAAGGCATTGGTCGTGCTGGTCGATGGTTTCGAGTAGAATCGTGCCTCCCTTATGGCAAAACTTGATGGCGTTATTGAGCAGGTTTCTGATAATCAGCTGCAAAAGGTCGGTATCGGCTATGGCAAGCAAGTGTGGCTGTGGCACATAGACGAGGGTGATGTGTTTTTCTCGGGCCAGGTTTTCTTTGAGCTGTATCGTTTTGTGAAGGGCGTCGTGAATGGGAACCGACTTGAGGTTAACCAAGGTGCCACCCATCTGATCTTTAGACCATGAAAGGATGTTCTGCAACATTTCCGAAGTCAGCTTGGTAGAAAGCAGCAATGATTTTTCGATAGCCGCTTTTTCTGCGGCATCCATTTCTACATGGTTCAGTATTGAAAGATAATTTTCTATGGAAGAAAGCGGTGCGTTTAGATCGTGGGCTACGATAGAAAACAGTTTGTTTTTAGTTTCGTTAATTTCTTCCAGCGACGTAAAGCGCTGTTCGGCCAGCCATTTCTCCTTGTAATAGCTTTTTTTTACAAAAACCGTAATGATGGTCATCATCAAAAGTACTTCAAAAACGGTTTGCACATGGTCTAAAAGCCTAGCTTGACGCGTATCGTATAGCTGTTTAACGAGTTCGGGATACTGATATTCCGTAAAAAAAAGGCCGGCGATAACGAATAAAGTGAAAGGAATCCAGATCCAAAACTGCTTGTGGTCGCTTACAATGGTTAAGATAAAAACGATCAGAATAAACGTAAAAAGGTTTACCCCTCCAGAAGCTTCGCTTACAAAATAGGTAATGCCGCAAAGAAAATTAAAGGCAATGGCAAATAGGCCGATGGCAATGCTGAGTCTGCTTTTAAAACGGGAGAGGAAATAGCCAAAAATCAGCAAGACGATTAAAGGCAACATGATGAAACCATAAAATGCCAAGCCAAGCGCAAAATTGATACTGGCGTTGACAGATGCCGTTAGGGCTGCCAAAATGCTTACGGCATTAAAAATGCCTGTCTCTTATACACATCTGACGCTGCCGACGAACCACGACATGTGTTGTTGTGGGTGGGGGGGGGGTGATTAAAAAGGGGGGGGGGGGGGGGGGGGGGGGGGGGGGGGGGGGGGGGGGGGGGGGGGGGGGGGGGGGGGGGGGGGGGGGGGGGGGGGGGGGGGGGGGGGGGGGGGGGGGGGGGGGGGGGGGGGGGGGGGG
>NZ_JAELUC010000169.1 GCF_016429155.1 Pedobacter sp. ASV12
CCCCCCCCCCCCCCCCCCCCCCCCCCCCCCCCCCCCCCCCCCCCCCCCCCCCCCCCCCCCCCCCCCCCCCTTTTCAAGCAGAAGACGGCATACGCGATCATGAGTACTGTCTCGTGGGCTCGGAGATATGTATAAGAGACAGAGCTAAGTAAATGTCTGGTGGCACAGCCGATATTGTCGATGAGATAGTCTGGCAACCTTGATCAGGGCTAAGTGGGTAATTATAATAGCTATTCGAGACAGCCAAAACCGAACCTATGAGCGCCCTTATCCAGGAAACCCAAATTCGTAGCCTTTACAATGAGCGTAGCAATATTTTTTACATCGAATTTTTTCAGCAAGTTTTTGCGATGGGTTTTTATCCTGGTTACACTAATGAGCTGTTTAAGGGTGCCCAGGCCAAGCAAGGCGACGGCAGGTTATAAGACGATTTTACCATAGATCAAGATGGATTGGTTTTTACTAGACTACATTTGTTCGGGCATCAAGGTAAATAACATGCTCAATCAATAATCATCCACTAAAAACTTAAAACCATGAGTACACTAAAATTAAAAGACGGAACCGAAATTTTCTACAAAGATCAAGGTCAAGGACCAACATTAATGTTTCACCACGGCTGGCCTTTGTCATCAGATGATTGGGATGCACAGGTTATTTTCTTCCTGCAAAAGGGTTACAGGGTCGTAACGCACGATAGGAGAGGCCATGGCCGTTCCAGTCAGGACATCTATGGGCACACCATCGAACAATATGCCGCTGATGCTGCTGAACTAGTTGAGTTTCTTGACCTAAAAGATGTGGTTCACATTGGCCACTCAACCGGTGGAGGCGAAGTAATTCGCTACGTACATAAATATGCAAATGGTAGGGCTAAAAAGGCTGTGCTGATCAGTGCGGTGCCACCAATCATGGTGGCCAGCGAGAACAATCCGGATGGTGTACCAATGGAAGTTTTCGACGGGATCAGAGAGCAGACCCTTAACAATAGACAACAATTTTATATGGATTTGACCATTCCATTCTACGGATACAATAGAGAAGGGGCGGTAGTGAAGGAAGGCGTACAAAGAAATTGGTGGAGACAGGGGATGATGGGTGGAATTGTAGCGCATTATGAAGGAATTAAGGCATTTTCTGAAACAGATTTTAACGAAGACTTGAAAGCAGTGGAGATCCCGGTTTTAGTGATGCATGGTGAAGACGATCAGATCGTTCCCTATCAAAACGCAGCGTTAAAGTCCATTAAGTTGTTGAAAAATGGAAAGTTGATTACTTATCCGGGTTTTGCTCACGGTATGCCAACAACCGAAGCTGCTACGATCAATAAAGATTTGTTGGCGTTTATCCAATCTTAAGACTTTATCGTTTAGGTAAATAAATCAATTAATTTGTGCACAAATTCTTTCGAATTATGGTCCGCAGATAGACCAGGTTCTGAAAAGGCTTTAGTTTTACTAGAGCCTTTTCTGTTTAAAATGGTTTAGTCCTCCGATAACTGTTGTGATGTTTAGCGTTTCCCGACGTTAGTCGATAAATTTATCCACTAGATGCTTTGAGCTGTAGTTCGTTATTCACCAAAGTTTAAAACATCTTAGTGCTGCTATGACCGATGGTTTGCCAAAAGTTAAGTCAATCGCCATAAAATTTAGCTTCAATATTAAGATGCTTTTATCGGCGTATTTAATACATCGTTTCTTTTCTGTGGATGAACAAAATTTTGATCAATTTTTTGTCATTTGCTTAATTAATGGATTGATTTTAAATGCTTTTTGTATTATTAAAAAAGATTCCCATTTGTAAAATCAATATTATGCTGTAGTTAACATTGTTTCTCTGAAATTAATTATTTTGCTATAAATTAAACGCTCTCCAATGGAAAAAGAAATTATTTCCGAAATGAACACGCCGTTTTCTGACGGTGGTTACAAAATTGCTCATGGCCATTTTGAAATTGGACGAAAACTTCATAGTGAAAATTATTATTTCATAAAAAACTTCTTTCAAGACACGCAAAACTGTGTTAAACTTGCTGCCTGTCTCTTATACACATCTGACGCTGCCGACGAACCACGACATGTGTAGATCTCGGTGGTCGGCGGATGATTAAAAAAGGTGTGGGGGGGGGGGGGGGGGGGGGGGGGGGGGGGGGGGGGGGGGGGGGGGGGGGGGGGGGGGGGGGGGGGGGGGGGGGGGGGGGGGGGGGGGGGGGGGGGGGGGGGGGGGGGGGGGGGGGGGGGG
>NZ_JAELUC010000016.1 GCF_016429155.1 Pedobacter sp. ASV12
CCCCCCCCCCCCCCCCCCCCCCCCCCCCCCCCCCCCCCCCCCCCCCCCCCCCCGTTTTAGATGTGTATAAGAGACAGCTGTAGGTATTCCTGATAAAAAGATTGATAGTTGCCTTGCAATTCGCCCAGATTAAGGCCTTTCGTGTCCAAATCGTTTGTTTTGATAACCTGGCCATCGGCCAGTTTTTTACTGAGCATTTTCAATTTGGCAACCAAACTCATCACGTCGTAATGGTTAGCCGTACTTTCTATAAAAGCCAGAGGCTCTTTATCCTTAACGGGCTGATTGTCTTTCACCAAAAGCTTTACCAGTTTGCCGGGCTGATGGGCAATGACTTCTTTCGGGGCATTGAGCGAATTAACCTTCAACGAGGTTTTAACGATATCTGGATAACGTATAAATGCCGATAATAGAATAATAGCCAACAAAATCAATAAAATCAGCGTAATGCCTCGCCTCAATATCCATGAGGGAACCGCGGTAATGATTTCATTAACTTCTTCGCTGTGCTGATAAATACTTTCTTCTCTTAATGGCATGTTTTTGTTAGTTTCCTAGTTCCAGTTGGTTTTTCACCAAATTATAATATTCGCCTCTTTTCTTGGTCAGCTCGGTGTGCGTACCTTGTTCGATGATCACTCCTTTGTCGAGCACCACAATATTATCCGCGTTTTTAACCGTACTTAAACGGTGCGCCACCACCACTACGGTTCTGCCTTTAAAAAAGTCTTCCAGGTTCTGCATAATTACGCTTTCATTGTTCGCATCCAACGCATTGGTGGCCTCATCAAAGAAGATATAGGCCGGATCCTTATAAACCGCCCTCGCAATCAGTATCCTTTGTTTCTGCCCCTGACTAATGCCATTGCCCTCTGCGCCTATCTTGGTATTGAGGCCTAAAGGCAGGCTCTCGATCAGGTCGCCGATATTGGCCACTTTAATGGCATGCTGCAGCTTGGCCATATCCGGATATTCGTCGGCTACGGCAATATTCTTGGCAATGCTGTCCGAAAATATAAAGCCATCTTGCATGACCGTACCACACTGTTTGCGCCAATAGCCATAACCAATTTGGTCCAGATGCGTTGCGCCTACTTTGATATCGCCTTTTTGGGGTACATAAAAGCGCAAGAGCAACTTTAGTATGGTCGTTTTGCCGCTTCCGCTCATGCCTACAATAGCGGTGGTTTTGCCTTGCGGGATAGATAAATCTATTCCCTTAAGCACAGGCTCGTTGCCGGCTCCCGGATAGGTAAAGCTCAGGTTATTAACGGCAATGCTCTGATCCATGGGCAGTTCTTTGAGAAAGCTTTTGTCAGCAGGCTCTTCATCTTCCATCTGGTGGATTTCATTCAGGCGTTCCAAACTGATTTTGGCATCCTGCAGCTGCTGGATAAAGCCCAGCAGTTGCTCTATCGGGCTGTTTACTTGCCCCACAATGTACTGGATAGCCATCATACCACCCAAAGTAAGCTGTCCGTCGATAACCGATTTGGCTACCAGGAAAGTAATTACAATATTTTTTCCTTCATTAATAAAAAACGCACCGGCCTGCTGGATCTGGCCCAGCGAAAGGCTCTTGATGCTGAATTTGAATAGGCCAGCCTGCAGGCGCTCCCATTCCCATCGTTTCTGTTGTTCGCAATTGTTCAGTTTGATTTCCTGCATCCCGCCGATCAGCTGTACAATGCTGCTCTGGTTTTTGGAAGAAATGTCGAAGCGCTTAAAGTCGAGTTCCCTCCTGCGTTTTAAAAAAGCAATTACCCAAGCCGAATACAGAATGCTGCTAGCCAGGAAAATGATAAAGATGTTGACGTTATAATAGGCGAGCACACCTGTAAACACCACCAGGTTAAACATGGAAAAGATGGTACTTAAGGTAGAACCCGTTAAAAAGCTTTCGATCCTTTTCTGGTCGTTCATCCTTTGCATGATATCGCCGGTCATCTTGGTATCGAAAAAGCTCATCGGCAGTTTCATCAGCTTGATCAGGAAATCGGTCAGGATAGAGATATTGATCCGGGTGCTGATGTGCAGCAAAATCCAGGATCGGATAAAATCGACGCTCATCCGACCTAAAAACAACATGGTTTGCGCGATGAGAATGATATAGATAAAGTTAAGGTTGCGGGTATTGATACCGATATCTACCACTGATTGGGTAAGGAAAGGCACGATAAGCTGCAACAAACTGCCTACCCCAAGACCTACAAAAAGCTGGGCAACCAACTGTTTATAGCGGTACAGGTAGCGTAACAGGAAAGAAAAATTCAATCCTTCGTTTTTATCGCCCTCCTGCTCATAAAAAGTTGGGCTTGGCGATAACATCAGGGCTATGCCTTGGCTATGTCCGTTGTTCTGCGTGCTTAGCCAGCGTTGCAGAAATTCGGCTTGGGTGTATTCGATTAATCCCTTGCCTGGATCGGCGATATAGTACTTGCCCTTTTTAATCTTATGTAAAACAACAAAGTGATTTTGGTTCCAATGCAAAATGGCGGGAAGCTCAGCTTCGGCCAACTGCTCCACGCCGAGCCGGCTGCCCATGGTTCTGAAGCCAATTTTCTCGGCAGCCTCGCTAATGCCCAAAAGGGAAACACCTTCCTTATTAATGCCGCTAATGTCTCTTAGTTTTTGCAGGCTAAAGTTCTTACCATAGTATTTGGCTACCATGCGCAAACAGGTGGGACCGCAGTCCATCTGATCGGGTTGTTTATAGAATGGGAATTTTTTCAAGATAGTTACTTGGTTCTATCGGGTAAGGCAACGAGTATTTACGAAGTGAAAAAATAAGCATTTTTTGTATGCTCCGCACACAAAAGCATTAAATATTATCAATTTCTTGATTTGATTTGGCTTAATAGCCCTGCGCTAGCGGGCCAGTTTGATGAAGATAAGCCAAGCCTTCCGGCCTTGGCTTATCCGATTAGCAAATTACACTTCTATTGGGCCGTTAGGGTTATCTATGCAACCAACCGGCCCAACAAATCCATGCGAGGCACAAAACGATACCCCATCTTGCCAAGTATTGCAGCAAACATTAGGATAGTGCGTTTCAGACCAATCTGAATTGTTTACGCAGACAACATATTTTGCGCAAGGCACACTACCGCCTCCTCCCATTACTTTTTTAAGCTCAGCTTTGCTGAGCAAATTCACTTTTTTCATGATTAAAAAATTTTAGTTTGTGAATTAGAATATGCGGGCCAGTCACGCCTAGCCTGCTTCGGCGACAGCACTTTATGCTGCTATTCGTTATGGGGCAGTGTGTTTTGAAGCAACCGCCCCTTTTAGAAACCGTCAAGCGGTTCTACTCCAAATGGGTGTTGCGCATAAAAGGCCAAGGGATTAGTGTTACCACAATCCTTCGAGTTTATTACACGGTTAGGGTACAAACGCCCATGTCGCAGAATTCTGGAGAACACCAGTTCAAACAGAAATTATAATTGTGGATCCTACAATTTCCTTCCTGATCTACAATCATAGGTCTCCAAGCCGGATCTTCGCAGTTTGCCATTTCTGGCGTAATGCCACCCAAAACATTTTTCATTTCAGCTTTGCTCAGTAAGTTCTTTCTTTTCATTGTTCGAATATTAACTTTGGTTGTAAGTTCTGTAGCCCCTCCACGCTGGGCTACTGATAGCGATGCCGGTAAACGCCAGCACTCGTTTTGGGGCAGTTTCGTTTGCAACCGGCTGCCCCACTTTGTACAAAAAGTTTAATTTCATTCTAAAATTCAGTCGCCAGACTTAAAAAAAACATTAATCGCAAATACCGACTATATGATAAATCTTAGGTCAACAGATACTTGATATCCTCCAATCGGTAAGGTTCTGGCAACTTATAACCATTGATTAAAATGGTTGGAGTATAGGCAATTTCGGCCATATCGCACCAGGCCTTCTGCTTTTCGGTTACGATATCCATTTCGCCATTAAAGCTGATCGGAAACTTCTCGGCCCAGGTTTCGTATTTTTTAGGGCTTTGGGCATACCAATCGTTCAAGGCTTTTTCTACCAATTTTGGATCATTTAAAGTGGTTAGTGCGCTTACATGCCTCGAAACCTTAGTTCTGGCATCATCGTCGTGGTTGGCAGTGGTGAAAATGATTTTGAGCTGTATATCATCGCGATAGCTCAGCCATTCGTCGATAGTTTGATGGGCTTTAGCGCAAGGGCCACAGAACGGATTACTTACCATGGTAATCACGATTTCTGCTGCTGGATTTCCGAGCACTACCGGCATCAATTCGTTCGGAACGGCATAACGCGGCTGGTTTTTCAATACTTGCTCAAACAGTTCGCTGTTGTATTTGAATTTCTTTAATTGTTCTTTAAGCGGTTTAAATTGGGCCGACCGTGCCAAAAACGGCTTAACAAAAGCCCAGGCTAGTATAGGCAATAAAAAGCTTACCGCCGTTGTTAAAACGACCTCAGGCGTAAGGATAAGCGCATAAGTTGGATGAATAAAAAAGATGACAAAAAACTCGAGCCATAACAGGGCTTGCACGCTGCAGCACAATACGCACCAATTCTTGTTTTTATACTGATAACCAATAGAATAAACTGTATAAGGCAACGAAAGCAGGTTTAGCCAGCCAATTATAGGCGCACTAGCCGGAGTAACCAGCAGCGCCAAAAAGGATCCTGCAAAGTAAAAAAAGCCTACTTCGCTCCAACTTAACCAACTGGTTACCTTGGCGGCATCAGACTTTAAAATGGCATTACAGTTATTCTTATCGCCCAAACTACACAGGTTCTGGATAAGTGGGTTATTGGCATCAATGCTGTGCATTAAAAGCAAAACACCCACAACAAGTCCTACTAGCTTGATAAACAGCACCAGGCCAATATTCAATTGTAGGGTCTGGTAATCGATACTCAGCAAAACCGCGCCGAGGGCAACCAAGAGCAAGGCCGGAACCTTGATGTTGTTAAAATTTTCTTTGAGTGCCTGTGCTTTATAATTAGGCTCTATGCTTTCTTCATTGGGTTCGGCATGCAAGACCACGCCGCTCCATTTTTTCAGGAACTCTTCTTCAGGCATGATGGCCTGCTTATGCTTTTCGTTGCTGTAGGTTACCTTCCCATTTTTAATGGCATGGATCAGCATAAAATTACCCCCATTCATGGCAGAATGCGCGATGAATGGAAATTCGAGCTCTTCTACCGAATAATCTTCTTTGGCAATTTTGTAGGCTTGGTTGGGGATATGCCATTCAGTTAAGCAATCGCTGATAGCCAAAAGGCTGGGGTATTCTGGATGGTCTTCCAGAACTTGCTGTAAACCATCGTTGGTAAACTTTACTTTGAGCTTTTTAAGGAACAAGGCGGTTACGGCCACAGCATTAGCCTGGCTTGCTGAAGAAAATAGAGTCATAGTATATTTGTATCTGGTTGTTGTCCTTATCTAAAACAATATCCTAATTTAAAGATTGAAAGCGACGTTTCATAAGCATCTATTTTCTTATGCACTCATGCACATCGAGACTTTCAATATGTTTTGTACTAAAACCCCTATAGGTATCAGCACCTAAAGCTGGTCTTAAACGATTCGACCTTAATTCACATTAAGGCATATCGCAACCATAAGCCGAGCCTGAAGGGCAGAACATGCCTGCTTCGGCCAAACTGCTGCAACAGGCATAGAAATACGAATGGCCATCGCCAGAACCTCCATTATCAATGCAGATTACATAGCCTTTGCCCCTCGCTGCACAATAGCTCGGATCGCCACCTGGGGTTTCTGGAGGTAGGCCTCCACCTAATACTTTCTTAAGTTCAGCTTTACTGAGTTGGTTCACTTTTTTCATGTTTAGTTTTTAGTTAAGTAATTCATGCATCCCGATTACGCTTGGGCTGCTTCAGCGGTGTGGGTTAAGCCGACACTCCTTGGTTGTTGTGCTTTGATTTACCGATAAATAATACCGGTTTAGGTTTCACCTAAAAATACCTGTTGTAACCCATATATTTTGTTCATATTTTTTACATTGTAGATTTCTTTTTCCGCCCCAAGCCAGTTGCTTAAAGTCTATTTTTGCATTCGAGTTGCGCATTGGCACGATAATAGTCATAGCTTACCAGCTGTATCAAGCCAAGGAAGCCCATGAAAACTGTATATTATTTTGTCTTGCTTTGCCTGTTGAGTACAACATATGCTTGCACCAAGCTCAATTCCGATCATCCACAGGCCAACATGGCCGACGAGCATGCCACCGATCTTGATTCAAAATCTATTTTGCATTATGCCGATTCTGTTGACAAGGGTCTTTCTCAGTTGGCAAAAAGCACAAGCTTGGTCTATATGCTTGGCGACCTGTCTTTTTATGTAGACAAATACAGCGACAACGGCCAACCCATCGTTTTGATTGAGCATGGCTACAACGGCCTCAGCAACAATACCAAAAAATACTATTTCAGAAACGACAGTCTGATCTTAGAAACAGTTAGAAACGAATTGAGCAGCGACAATGGCACCGTACTCAAAGACACCCGCACCTATTTGCGCAACAACACTGTTTTTAAGGTAGAAAACCGCACGGCAGCCGACGAAGCCGCCATTAAAAACCTGCCCTTCATAGACCTTACCTTAAGCGAAGCGAATACCTCAGACCACAGCTATCTAGAAAAAATAAAAACCTTAGACCAGATTTTAAGTGGAAGCGACAAATTCGATATGGTATTTGAAAACATTACTACCTTCCCCGATTCGAGATACATTATGCTCAAAAGCAAACTGCAAAACAGTTATACGGCCAGTATTTTAGTCAAGGAAAAGGATGCGCTCATTGATAGCCTTTTAAACAGTCCAATCGATTTTAAAGATCAGAAGCTGAACCTCAAATGGATTGTTCAAGACCAAGAGGCGGTTTACGTTCCGGTAGCCAGCCAAACTTCGGCCAAAGGGTTAAAAAGATAGGTATTTCCGTTATCGAGGCAAACACACCTGTAGCGTTTGCGTATGCGTTCGCCCTTTTTAAACTTGCGCCCGTCTTTCAGCACAAAAACAGTATGCAGCGGCAGTTCTTCTACCCTGGTGGTGGCCAGCGTTGTATCATATTTTTGGAGCGCTCGGGCCAAGCTCAAATCCGTACAACTGGAAGCCGCAGGATTATCAAGGTAGTTGATGATGGTGTGATGGATATCGGCCGGAAAAACCCGAAGCTCGAAAAAAGGCTTCATCATCCTTTTAAAATTGTACTTCCACTCGGCGCCATGGGGCTTTACTTTGCCCTTATGGTCGTTCCAGGTTAAAAGATGTGCAAACTCATGGACAGTAGTAACCAGAAAAGCATAGGGGTTAAGGCCATTATTGACCGAAATTTTATGCCCTTTGCCCTTAAAGGGATGCCTGTAATCGCCAAGTTTGGTACTTCTGTCTTTCGAAATTTTAAACTCGCACTGAAAATAGTCGATCCATTTGGCAATGATGGGCGCTGCCGAAACGGGCATATATTGTGCTAGAACCTCTGTTTTATCCATTCTCTACCGTTCTTCTCTGCTGGGAGATTATTTTGATGCAATTTATCAAATCCAAAGGTTAAAGACAAGAGGGATCCAGCAGGAAGGTTAAGGCTAAAGCAAAGGGCAGACACTCTTGCATGAGCAGTTCGGACCATCATTTGAGCTGTTCCTCCGTCCATTCAATCATTCACTAATTCACTAATTCACTAATTCAACCACTCTTTATTCACTCCTTACTTAAGCACCTGATAGGCAATAAGGCTGGCCACATAAGCCATGGCCGTCATGTAAACCAGTTGGATAACCGGCCATTTCCACGATTTGGTTTCGCGGTAAACAATAGCAACGGTACTCATACACTGCATGGCAAAGGCATAAAAGAGCATGAGCGACAGGCCCGTGGCAAAAGTAAAAATCGGTTCGCCGGTATCGGGGTTTACAGCACCACGCATTTTATTGCGGATGGTTGTGGTTGCTTCATCGGCACTGTCTACGCTGTAGATGGTCGACATCGTGCCCACAAAAGCCTCACGCGCGGCAAAAGAAGTAATCAGGGCAATGCCTATCTTCCAATCAAAACCCAACGGCTTGATTACGGGTTCGATGGTTTGTCCCAAAATGCCAGCATAAGAATTTTCCAGTTTCTCGGCGGCCTTATCTCTTTCCAGTTCGGCCAGTTTTACACTATCGGTAGCAGGTGTTTCAATGGCCGCATATTTTGTTTCTATAGCTTCAAATCGTTTGGCAGGCCCATAGGTAGCCATAACCCATAATACAATAGAAATGGCAATAATAACCTTACCGGCTTCAAATACAAAGGTTTTCGATTTTTCGTACATGGTATAGCACACGTTTTTCCAACGCGGCATTCTATATACCGGCAGTTCCATAATGAAATATGATTTTTCCTTGGCCTTGATGATGAACTTCATCACCAGCGCCACCAATATGGCTGCTGCAATACTAATCACGTACATAAGCATAAGTGCCAAGCCTTGTTTATTGAAAACACCCAATATCTTTTCGTTTGGAACAACCAACGAGATAAGCAATGTATAAACCGGTAAACGGGCCGAACAGCTTACCAATGGCGTAACCATGATGGTAATGATACGGTCTTTCCAGTTTTCGATGTTACGGGCACTCATGATAGAGGGTACGGCACAGGCAATGCCACCAATCATAGGTACTACCGATTTGCCGCTTAGCCCAAATTTGCGCATGATCTTATCCATCATAAAGGTTACCCTGGCCATGTAGCCAGTATCTTCCAAGATGGAAATGAGCGCAAACAGAATGGCAATCTGCGGAATAAAAATAACGATGCCTCCCAAGCCGGCCACAATACCATCCAAAAACAGGTTCGTGAGCACGCCATTGGGCAAATGCGCGTGGCCAAAATCGGTTAGCCAGGCAAAACTGCTTTCAATCAGGTCCATGGGATAGGTAGACCAAGAAAAAATAGCGTTAAAAACAAAGAAAAGAATGAGCAAGAAGATAACAAATCCCCAAACGCGGTGGGTTAATATCGAATCGAGCTTATCGGTGATCTTGAATTTTTTGGCGGCGCCGAGGTCTATTACCACATCGCTTAAAATGGTACTGAGATAACGGTACCTGGCTACGGTTTCGGCGCCTTGTATTTTCGACGATTCGAAGCCATGCGCCTGTTCTATCTGTTCTATTTCGTGCTGTTGCTGCTCGTTGAAAAAAGCCAGGTGTTCATGCTGATGCAACACCTGCAAGGCATAATAGTCGTTTTCGGTGTCGATCTTCGCCTTAATCGCTTCGATGGCTTCCGGCGCAAACTGTTTCGAGTCGATACTAGGCAACTGCGTACTGATACGCGTGGTATTGGCAATGGCTTGCTTAAGCTTATCGACACCTTCATTCTTCCTGGCCGACATGGCCACTACCTGAATGCCCAAGCGCTTAGCTAGCTTGTCAACATCGATATTGATGCCTTCCTTCTTGGCCATATCGGTCATGTTCAACACCAATAGCATAGGCAGTCCCAAATCGGCTACCTGCGAGCAAAGCAAGAGGTTACGGCGCAGGTTGGTTGCATCGGCCACCAACACCACCATGTCTGGATGGCTGGGGTTTTGCTTATCGGCCAGCACCTGAAAAACGATACTTTCGTCTTTGCTTTTAGGGTACAAGCTATAGGTACCAGGCAAATCGATGATATTGGCTGTTTGGGTTGAGTTGAGTTTGCTCTGGCCGGTCTTCTTATCTACGGTTATTCCTGGAAAGTTTCCAATCTTCTGATTTAATCCCGTTAAGAGATTAAAAAGGGTAGATTTTCCCGTATTGGGATTACCAACAAGTGCAACTTTTATATCGACCAAAATATTACTGTATTAGGATAACCGATGCTTCGCTTTTGCGTAAACAAAGTTGGTACCCCGCTACACGAATGGCCATAGGATCGCCCAGTGGTGCAAAGCGCTCTACTTCGACCACCTCTCCTGGCAAACAGCCCATCTCCATTAATTTCACAGACATTTCTAGGTCTGTAAATGCTACGATGGTTCCTCGTTCTCCTGGGTTTAACTGCGAAAGCTTCATTATATGAAATTATGGGCGCAATTTACCCTTTATTTGTATTAATTCCAAATAAGCCCCCGTCAAAATCTCATGATATTTGGCGGGGCTACGCCTGCAGGCGCTCCAAACTTTCTCAAGCGATAGGTTAAACCTAGTAAAAAGTAGCGCCTCATGCCCAGGTTCACATTTTCCGTAACATAAATCTCGTTGGCAAACCTCGATGTATTGCGGCTATTGTTAAACACATCTGATAGGGTTGCCTTTAAGCTCAATGCTTTTTTCATGAACAGCTTTTCGAAACTTACATTGGCCATATGTATGGTGTTGTTATTGGTACCCAGCGCAATGTTCGAATTATAAGAGAGGTTGCTCTGCAAGGTAAACCTCAGGTCGTAGGGCAGGGCCGCATTTAAGCTCAAGTTGTTGTAAACAGAAGTAAAACTATTATCGGGCAGGTTATTGTAATTGTAGCTTAAGTTGCGTTTGTTGTAGGTGATGCGGTTAAACAGCTGGAGGTCTGAACCAATGGCATAATTAATGCCCAAACCGGCATTATAGGAAGTGGAATTTGAACTGACCACACTATTGTTAAGGAAGGAGATATTATGGCCATAGTTGAGGCTGATGCTCGGGTTAAAGGTAAGGCCTAGGCTTTTTGCCCTGATGCTGCCGCTCAGGCGTCCACTGTAGCTGTAGCTTCCGCTGATATTATCATAAAAAGTAGTTTGTATACCTGTTTTAGGATCGAGCACCGAATTGTTCATGATTTGGTCTTCATAGCCATAATAGCTGGCGTTAAAACTAAGGCTGCTGCCTGATGTTGGATTAAACCGGTTATAGGAAAGATTTACACTGTTTTGCTTAGAAGGCTTAAGATTTGGATTTCCGGTCGTGATCTGCAAAGGATTGGAATTATCGGTAATGGGCTGCAGCTGCGAAATGTTTGGCGTGTTAACGTAACGGTTGCCATACAACGAAAAACTAGAGGTCTTAGTGATTTTATAAGAAAGGAAAAGATTAGGCTGCAAGAAACTGTAATCGTTGGTTACGTTCACCTGGTTCATCAGGTTTTTGCCTTTAAGCGCCACAAATTTCTGATCTGCACTTAGGCCCAAGGTCAACTTATCGGTAGGATTATAGTTCAGCCTCAACCCAGTGGTATGGCTTTCATTAAAATTTTCCAAGTTGCGCGAAAGGCCCGGATTGATCAAATCGTAGCGGGTACTAGCGGTATTGTAGTCGTACACCATGCGCTCCACTACATCTTCTCTTTTGCTATAGTTATAAAAGCCGCTTAGGCTAAGCTTTTTGCTCAAAGGTTCCGAATAATCGGCACCAAATCCATAACCCGTTACATCGCCTGCCTGATCAATGAGCTGATTAAGGATGGTGGTGGTTGGAACGCCATTGTTGTTGATGGTGATGTTAGAGAAATTGAGTCCGTCAACCGAAGAATCGCTTCTGTTGCCATTGGCCGACAACGAAAAGCTTCTTCCTTTTTTACTCAATCTTTTGTTATAGGCGAGTCTGCCCCCAAAACCAGGTGTCTTGTTGTTACTGGTATTGGTAGAATTGCCCTTGTTGATGTTGGCCAAGGTATTTTGCAGGTAAGAGCTGAATATGGAATTGCTTTCGGCATCTGATCCACTAAAGCCAAAGTTTGGCGTAAACTGGATTTTGGCAGTCGAGTCAAGCGCGAGGTCTAACCGCATGGTAAAGCGGTGCCTGTTGCTTGTAGTAGTGGCATCGTTGTTTTTATCATTAAAATAACTGTCTGCACCCAGCAGGTTCAACCGGCTCGACAAACTTTGGCGAATGCCATAGTTGCGGTTAAACATATAGCTAAAAGAGATTTTATTGGGAAATTTCTTGTTCTTGCCCCATTCGTCGTTGTAGTTGAGCCCAATGCCCTTGTTATCGTTAATGCCGCCTCCGCCACCTCCAAATGCATCTTCGCCATTTAAACCTATAGACATGTTTCCACTTGCATCGACCATAACCGAGCTTACCATACCCGACCCAAAGACATCGCCTCCCAAGAAATCGCTTAAATCAGCATAAGAAAAACTGGTTTTGTTGATGTTGTTGGCCAAACCGATGACCGAAAGCTGCTGTTTGCCATTAAAGCGATTGATACTGGTTGAGGCATCGTACAAACTGCCATTGCCCTTTCCGGCAACAATGTTCCCAAAATAGCCTTTCTTCTTGTCGTCTTTTAAGGTAATGTTCAGCACGTTTTCGCGCTTGCCATCGTCGATGCCTTTGAATATCGCGTCGTCGGTTTTCTTTTCGATTACCTGTATCTTATTCACGATTTCCTTGGGCAGGTTCTGCGTAGCCGTTTTGGGGTCTTTGCCAAAAAAATCCTTTCCATCTACCAATACCCGGTCAATCTTCTTGCCATTAAAGGTAATGTTGCCGTCTTTATCCACCTCCATACCCGGCATGACCTTGAGCACGTCTTCTACATTGGCATCGGCCTGGGTTTTAAAGGCATCAGCGGTAAATTCGATGGTATCTTTTTTAATGATCATCGGCAAAAGCTCGCCTTTAATGAGGACGTCGTTTAGCGTAATGGCGCTTTCTTCCATTTCTAAGGTGCCAAAATCGGCTGATGGCTTACCTAAGGTAACTTCGAAGGCTTTGATAATCGGCTTATAGCCAATCATGGCCGCATAAAACTTATACTGGCCAAAGGCGAGGGATTTAACCGAAAAGTTGCCTTCGGTTGTAGTCGCTCCCATACCAGCAACGGTAGAGTCCTTGACGTTTTTGACGGCAAAAGAAACAAAATCGACAGGCTTTTTAGTTTTGGCATCAATTATTCTGCCTTTTACGGAACCCGATTTTTGCTGTGCGAACAACAGCGTTGTGCTCAAAAAGAAAAGCAAGAAAAAGCTTAGGGAAACAGATTTAATCATTAGTTTTTAGTTTGGTTTCCCTAAACTAACTAAAAACATAGTAGTTTGCAACTATTTTTATAGTTAAAATGTGTTAAAAAAAATCGCCACCGGCAATTAAGCCGATGGCGATCTGTTGCCGAGTGGCTAGGCTTACATGCCCATGCCGCCCATTCTCATTCTTTGGCCACCGCCTGGTCCTTGCATATTCATGGTTTGACCACCTACCCTGTTTAGCGAGTAAGTAAACGAGAACATATAGTAGCGTTTCAATACGTTGAAATTAGAATCTACAATGCTATTGTTGGTAGCAGTACGCGAAATACCTGTATTTTCGTTCAACAAGTCATTTACCGCAAACTTGAAGGTACCTCTGTTTTTAAAGAACTGGCGACTGATGTAGCCGTTAATAATGGTATAGCTTGTGTTATAGGCATCGCCACGACCCGTAGTTTTGTTATAGGTAACATCGGTTTGCAAACGGATACTGCCTGGAAACAAGTAACTGATATCGATATTCGGCGCCAAAGTATAGAAATTGGTCGGGTTGCCGATGGTAAAGTTACTATGGTTCCAGCTTCCACCAATACCAGCAATCAAGTCAAGCTTATCCAAGTTAGATATCAACTTGTAGCTATTGGTAATGCCGCTGCTCTTGGTTACGTTTTCTAAAGAGTTGGTATAGTTGGTTGCTTTGCCGTAATTACCACTTAAGTTGATTTGCAAAGTTAGCTTATTCCCTTTGATGATCGGCTGGCTTAAGCTTCCAAAAACATTGGCATTGAAGTTACCGTCAACGTTTACATAGCTATTGGCAATTTTTCCGTAGTTCGGATCAGCTGTATTGGTAATCAAGCTTTGGTTGTTGGCAAAATCGTTAAAAGTTTGCGTAATGAAGGCACCGATAAACAAAGTACGGTAGCTAGCGAAATCGAAGTTGTTGAAGAAAATGTTCAACGAGTTAGAAAACGAAGGCTTCAGGCCTGGATTACCCAAAACAATGGTTTGAGTATTGGTGTTATCTGGGATTGGCTGGATCTGATCGATACTTGGCTGATTGGTACGTCCGTTATACCTGATGTTCAAGCGTTTAGTATTGCTGAAATTATACCTGAACTGTGCTTGTGGTGTAATATTGGTAAAGTTTTGTGTAAACACGTTGCCAGTAGTCTTGTTATCGTTTTCACGATTGGTACGTTGCACCGCTACACCCACATTCCAGTTGTATTTTTTCTCGTTTTGGTTCAAACTCATACCCAAAGCATTGGTCAAAGTGGTATTCTCGAACTGGTTGCTGTAGGTATTATCTTTGATGTCATAATCCTGGGTAGCCGGGTTGAAATTATAAACCAGTCTTTCCTTGTTATCGTGGCTATAGCCATTCTGATAGTTGAACTCCAAGCTAAAGGTCTTGGTTAACGGTTCGGTATATACCAATCTGGCCGTGTTACTCAGCGAACTCGAATTTTGGTCGTTGAACTGGTTGGTCAGCTTTTGTGAAACCGAGGCTCCTTGGGTAATATTCTCCGAAATATAGTTGTAGTTGCCCGCATCATTATCGTTAATGTTAGTATTCACGTTTAATGACAAGGTACGGCCCCTACGTTGGAATTTTCTACGGATCAACAAGTTGTTACTGATCACGGGCGATTCTGATCCTGTATCGTATTTCTGCAAACCAATGGTATTGCTGTTCAGCACATTCCTGTTATAATTGGTCGTACTTGTACCGCTGTTTTTGGTATAAGAAATAGATGGCTGCACCCGGATTGAGGTCATCGAATCCAATTTGGTATCTACCGTAAAGTTAAACCTGTGGTTGATACGCTCGGTAGTGCTGTTTAAATCGCTTAAATTGGTTGTTGTAGTGTTGCCCAACAAGTTTTGGGTAAAAGTATTATTGGTATTGAACAACGAAGTTTTGTTGAAGAAGTAGCTACCGTTGATCTGGGTCTGGTCATCGTAGGTATCGGCAAAGTTGATACCTGCCGCATTGGTTGTGGTAATACCGCCTGAACCACTGCCACCGCCACCACTAAACTGGATGCCACGGCCACCGCCACCAAAACCGCCACCACCAATACCGCCACCAAAGTTTTGCTTGTTGACGTTGTTAAACTGGCCAATCAAAGAAATCTGTTGGTTCTTGTTGAACTTGTTCACGTTCAAATTCACGTCGTAACGATCGTCTGAACCATAGCCCAAAGTGCTGTTGCCGAAGTAACCATGTTTTTTGTCTTGCTTGGTGGTAATGTTGATGATTTTTTCACGGTTGCCATCGTCAACGCCAGAAAATTTGGCTTGGTCAGACATATCGTCAATAATCTGGATCTTGTCAACCATATCTGCAGGTAGGTTTCTGGTGGCCAACAAAGGGTCGTTGCCCATAAAGTCTTTACCATCAACCCTTACCTTGGTAATTTTCTCGCCCTGCGCGGTAACGCTGCCATCTTTGGCAACATCTACACCCGGCACTTTTTTCAAAAGGTCTTCAACCACTGCATTTTCTTTAACCTTGATGGTTGATGCACTGATTTCCAAGGTATCTTTTTTAACGACTACCGGTGGGATTTCGCCTTTGATTTCTACGCCTTTCAAGGTTACGCCGGTATCTTCCATCGTTAATGTACCAAAGTTCATGCTAGGCTTGGCGGCAGTTAGTTCAAAATCCTGGGTAATGGTTTTAAAACCCAAATAGGCCACATATAATTTATATTTACCTGGGGCCAAGCCACCAACGGTAAAAGCACCGGTTGATGAGGTATTGGTACCACCAACCGTAGATGAATCACTTACTTTTTTGATGGCTATCGAAGCATAATCGACTGGCGATTTGTCTTTGCCATTGATTACTTTTCCGCTAACCGTTCCGCCAGACTGGGCCTGGGCAAAATAGCTTACACACAAGAAAGCAATGAGTAGTGTACTTTTAATCAAATTCTTCATTCTAATTTTTATATAATTTTGTAAAGTTATCCTATCAGACTAGCGGGAGCCTCAAAAGTTTGTTAAGAAGTGTTAAAATATGGGTAACAATTTAAATACAACTAACTTTATCGTTACAGAGCGGTTCTCTTCCTTTCAGGGAGCCGGCAACAGACAAAGGCAGTTAAACGGAATTAACGGGCTTGGTAATGCGAACGGGGCAGTTTAGGGCAATAGCAGGAAGGCTTGAACAAACCACATCCAGCCAGCAAAAAGCTTAACATTAAAATCAGCAGCAGCTTAAACCTTTTTTTCATCGCCTCTTATTTTCTTGTCGATGCCGAAGCCAGCACCATGGCTTTTATGTTTGTGTTTGGTAATAGGCAAATCTTCGTTGTGCCTGCCGTAATTGGACAAGTGCAGCAAAACGTAGCTGAATACGCCCATCAGAGCACCGATCATATCGCAAGCAAAATCCCACCACTCGGCCGATCGGTAGGTAAACACCTTCCATTGCAGCAACTCGATCCCTCCGCCCAAAACAACCGAAATCAGTATAATTTTAAATATGGTGAGCGAGCGAAAATTGTAGTTATGCTGGTACCTGATCTTTCCGTAAAAAAGCAACACGCTAAGCACAAAGAAAAAACCCAGGTGCACCAGCTTATCAAAACCTTCAAAGAAAAAGCCAGGCCCACCATCTGAGTCTGGCATTTTCATGTTGCAAAGCACTAAAATAACGATGGTCCAAATAACGGCCCAAAGTTGCGACCTTAGCACTCCATATTTTTTCATGGTTTTAGGCGCCCACTAATTCTTTGTATTGATCGGCACTTAACAGGTCTTCTACATCGGCTACGTTAGTTATGGCAACTTTTACCATCCAGCCATTTCCATAAGGGTCTGAGTTAACCAGTTCCGGACTGTCGTTCAAATCGTTGTTTACTTCTAATACCGTGGCTGTTAATGGCATAAACAAGTCAGATACTGTTTTAACAGCCTCTACCGTGCCAAAAACATCTTCTTTGCTTACTTCTGCACCTACTGTATTGATGTCGATGTAAACGATATCGCCCAATTCGCGTTGCGCAAAATCAGTAATACCGATTACCGCTTCGTTGCCCGACACCCTTACCCACTCATGGTCTTTGGTGTATTTCAGTTCTGATGGAAAGTTCATTGTTTTGTATGTGTTTTTATTTTCGTTTATTGAGTTAGTCTCCAAAGGTAATTATTAAACCGCTTTCTAACAACGGCTAATTCAGCGTAATGCGCAAACTAAATCCAAAATTGCTGAAAGAAGTGTTGAACGATTGCGAGGTATAAGGCTTGGTAATGTTCGAATCATAGAATACCTTCAGGTTAAAGCGCTGGTTGAGGATATAATCGACACTTGGCCTTAAAGTAATGTTTTTTGCGCCCGACGATACCTCGGCTTCTGTAACATCAGCCCTGTAGATAACCGTTTTATTGTCTCTTACCGAAACATCTAATTTAAAGTCCATGTTGTTGTCCATTTTCAATTGGCTAAACCAGCCAAATGGAAACCTGAACTTGTTGGTACGGTAGCCCAAACCAAATGCCAGGTTATTCTCCGACAGCTGTGCCAATTGGCTGTTTGAAAGGCTGAGGGCCAGAATGCGGGTTTTATTGATTTCAAAACTGGCCGTCAGGTTATTTTTCAGCTTGGTATCTACGCCAATAAGCGGCGCAAACTGCTCGGAAATACTTACCTGCGCAAACTGGTACAACGGCAGGAAGTTCTGGTTTACATCCCGGCTGCTTACATAGCCATCGGTTTCCTGATATTTTAGCAAGCTGTTAAAACCGTTAATGCTGTAAAGCGACCGGTAACCATGCCTGATGCCAAACTCTGAAAAGTTCTCGGCAATGAAAGGAATTTTAGTGAGGCCAGCATAGGTAATCCTCCAGTTTGGCAAAGGAATTTTAGGCAGGCTGTTGAGGCTCATCGAGCTGGCATTACGGCCTGTGTAGGCGGCAATAAATGCCGATACCACCACATCTTGCGAAGTCTTGTCGTAGCCATCGGCAAAACCTCCGGCGCTTTGGCCAGAAGAGTTCGGGTTTTCGGCACCCAAGCGACTAGAAATTACCTGCCTGTTGCTCATAAACTTATTAAACAGTTTCGATATGGTCGATCCATTTTTATCGGTAAAGGCCGTACCCAGGCTGATGATCGAAATACTGTAATCGCCGGTGGTGGTTGGACTAAAGTTTCTGAAATTCTGAATGCTGTTATCGTACCTGAAATTGGTCGAATAATTCAGTGTCCGGTTTTTGGTAGCACTCAGCGTAATTTTGAAATCTCTCAAAGGTTCGATGGTACTGGTGAGCTGAAAATCCTCGCGCAGGGTATTGATGTACAATTGGGTCTGGTTTTCGTCGGTAGTTAGCCAGCCATCGTTCAAGGCCATCAGCCTGATGTCTCTTTGGCTGCCAAAAACAAAGCCCAAGCCTGGTGCGCCAGTAGTAGCATCTATACCAAAGAACTTGGTTTTAGGCAAATAGCCAGGCAAGAATGTACCCTTGGTTTGGGTAAAGGCCACATTGATGCTCTTGATACTGGTTACCAATCCAACCAGGATATCCGAAAAGCTGGTTACCGTATCTGGCTTGTTCAGGCTTTTCTTGACAAAACCAAACTTGCGGTACAGGTTGCTCATGGTAAGGGTTGGGTTGAACTGGATGGTCCTCGAGTTCTGGATGGTATTACCCAGGTTAATGTTCGGATCCCTCAATGTAGACAAAGGCTCTGTTTGCCAGTTAAAGCTGGTTCCATATACCGTAGCCACGTTGATCCAGTCTAAACCCGGAATTTTATTGATCGGCCAATTATACCTGACATTCAGGTTGTGGCTATAGTCTGTAGTACGGCCCAGGTTTTTAAGGTTTTGCCAAAGCGTATCGCGTTTTAACCCTTCAATCCGGCCTTCGGGCTCGTCAACAATCGAATAGTTGGTGGCGTCGAAATCGAGGCTTAATGATTTGGTCAAATCCCATGCAATGCCATATACCCTCGAAATCAGGAAGTTTTTGTTAAAGGTGGTATTGATTGGGATATAATTGTTCGGGTCGTTGTTGCGCAAGGTATTTTCGGAGTAAAAACGATCGACGTCTATCCTAAAGTTGATTGAGCTTGGCAGCAGCGTAAAGTTAAAGTCCTTCAGTAGTTTGAGGGTATTCGACTTGATGATCTTATCAAAAGGCTGGTAGCTTTTAGAAGTTCCGGTATAATTGTAGCCCAAAGATGCCCTGTAAGTGTGCTGGACACTGCTCTCGTTCACAAAATCGCGATGGGCAAACTTGGTCTGCGCATACGACACGTTGAAGTTTTCGATATCCCACAAACGGACAGGCTTTTCGGTATTGGTACGCTCCTTGCGTACATTGGTAAAGTTGATGCTGCTGCGCGTGGTATAATCCTGCGCAAAGTTCAATATCGAATCCTTTTGTGCCTTCGAAGCATTTTTCAACGAATTTTTCAGCTCGATATCTGGCGTACGCGGATCGAACTGCGGAGTCATAACCTGCTTAGAGTAGCTCACGTACATCGGTATTTTGATGCCTGTTTTCTGAGGCAGGAGCTTGCCCAGTTCAATGCTCGAAGAAATATCGAAGAAAGTATTATCAGAGCGGTTGCGTTCGCTTACCTTTTTCTCTAAAGAACCAAAACCGATGGTCGATTTGCTTCCCGAAATATTGACGTCGGCAAAGTCGGCCAACTTGGCGTTCATGCGCGCCGTAGCCGCCCAGCCCCCACGCTCATCGAATTCGGTGAGGCGTAATTCGTTAAACCATACCTGCGCATCTTTGTCGAGGCCATCGTCGCCAGCCGGCACTGCCTGGTTGCGTAAAGGGTTTTTAATACCCAACATATACACCCGCACTTTGCTCATGTCTGGCTGGCCCTTTACAATAATGGTATTGGTTCCATCTATGTACACAAAGGGTACGTTAATCGGCCATGGTGCGCCACCAGCAACATTAGCGTTGTTCCTGGCTATTTTGGCTTTTTGGAAAAGCTCCAATTGGATGTCCATTTTATTGGCATCCGGCCAAATGGCATACGGATCGCTGGTACCCGGCCTTGTCACCTTTAAAGGCTGGTTGTATTCGTAATAGTTGTCTTGATTGTCTGTACCAATACGCAGGAACGCGCTTACATCGTTATCGTTCAGTGTCGAATTACCGATTGCCTCCAAGTGGACATACATTTCCAGGCGCTTGTAAGACCTAAAGTCGTTGATGGCGGTTTTAAAAGTGGCCCTGCCATAGCCGTCTCTCAATCTCTTCACGATTACCGAAAGCGACTGTTCATTTTGGCGGGTATCGCCACGGTAATTGCTAAAATCGCGTTCGCGCACAATGCCCGGTGGCACCACGTAAGGAATTGGCGTACGCTTGCCGTTTTCCTCAATGTTTACGGTGGCTACTTCGATGGTAGAATTATCCGGATTTGCCGGTTGCAGGCTTGGATCGGCAATAACCTGGTTCGCCTCGTTTTTGGCATTGTAGGTACGCCATTCGCCCCTTACCAGCTGGATCTTGCCAAACCTTAAAATGGCCGTATCGGCAAAGTTGGTCATGAACATCCTGATAAAGCGGATAGATTTAAAGTCTTGGATGCCGCCCACTTTTTGCTGGTATTGCGACAACGGAATACGGATTTGGTACCAAGTGGCACTTTGGGTTTGGCCATTAGCCAATTTAACCTGCGATACTACTTTATCGGTGACGAAGTTTTGTCCTACCACCAAATCGCCCGGGCGCATCGAAACCTTATACTGGAAATACTCGTCAGACTGGGTCATGTTATTGTCCCTGTTGATATCTTCTCCATCTGGCAACGACGTAGAGGCCGAGTTTTCGATGCCCAATTCGTCTATCGATTGCTGCGAGGTTTTAGAGTTGCCTTCGGTACCGTTGTAGTTTTGGTAACGCCTTAAAATACCGGCATTTTGCTGGTCGAGGGCACCTCCTCTAAAGTAAGAGTAGTCGTCTGACGAAGGGTCGTTCTCGAATGCCAATGCCGCATCAGGATTAAGCTGTGCCTTGATCTGGTTGATAAGCGCGGCAAACTTCGCTTTTTCGTTGGCATTAGATAAACCATCTAAACCTACGTCCTGTGCTTTTCTGGCCGCCGGGTCGTTGTCAAAAGCCTGGATTACCGGTTGCAGCTTGGCCACCCTTCCCCAGTTGGTTTCGTCGTACTTACTCGGGTCGCCATTGGCCGGCAAGCCATTTTCCAGCGATTTTCGGCCATCCTTTAAAATATCCTCAGAGATGTTTCCGACGTTAAAGTACAAATCGCCACCTTGCGAAGTTGGCTTGTACATGTATGGATCCATCACCCAAAGCTCGATGTATTCGATGTTGTTGGCCTCAAAGTCGTTGATGTCTATCCTCCGCATGATACCTCCCCAACGCGATCTTGGATTGTTGAGCGTACCATTCGGATTAAAACCATTGGTTACGTAGTTGTAAGGGCCACGCAACATGGGATAATAAGCCAAATCGAGAGTTGGCAGGTTCAGGGGCTGACCGGTGCTGATTTCTTTGAAAGGAAATACCTCCTGCTCCAGTACTTCCCTCACGTAATGGTTAGAAAGCTCGTTGCGGTTGTTTCTTAAGCTAGAAGGTATAATGCTCGAGCTACTGTTGTAAAAAGCCGGATCGATATTATAAAAAGCCAATTTTGCACGATTGTAGCCATAAGCCAGGTTATCGACCAGCTGCGATTCGGAAAATAGCTGGGGCGTACCCGAAATTTGCCATGGGACCGAACTTTTCAGGTCGATGATAGATCTCGAAGCCTCAAAATCGTCGAGATAACTCGAACCGCCTTTATCGCCCCCCGAATTGATGGCACTTGGATGCCCCGGAATGAGCTGCGCATATTCGCCGCCAAAACTGATGCTGGATGGTGCCTTGGTCGAAATCAGGGGCAATTTATCCACCATTTTGGTGAGCCAGCGCGAAGGCGAACTGTAGTTAAAGTCCAACCCGAAAATACTATTCGATATCGGCTCTTCCATATAGTTTACCTTTTGCGTAAGCGGCTTTTCGGTCAGGTTCATAAAAGTACCGCCAATGTTCAGCTTGTTGTTCACATGGTAATCTAAACGGGCGCCAAAAAGTGAGCGTTGCTGCAGGCCAAAAAGTTCGTTGTTTTCTGTGGTAATCCTGATGGGCTGACCTGAGGTGAGCAAAGCGGTATTTACGATTTTTACCCTGCCCATGTCATAATCAACCGTAAAATCGGTACCCTCCTGCAAAGGAATGGTTCCGGCAAAAACCCTAACCGAGCCTTTGGTTACGTTAATGGCATTGAGCGAAAACTCGGAAGCAATTTCCGACTGGTAAGCGCCTTTGATGATGTACAGGTTTTTATTGCTGAACAGTTGCTGCGCCACTACCTTGGTCGAATCGTATAATTGCGGATAGGTATATTTATCGGCCAGTGCCTGTTCGGCAGGCAAATCGAACTTGGTGGCCAAATCTTTGCCAAAAGGCTCGATCAAAGGAAAAATAATCCGGCCGTTCAACGGATCGATGGTAACATAGCCGTTGTTGGTATTGTTGACCAAGTTGTTCAGCCCCGACCCGGTGGGCGAATAGCTGCTTTGGGTATTTTGTGCAGGATTGGAGAAAGGTTTGTTTTCGGCTTCAAAATCGAATACGCCATCGGGCTTGCGCTCTTTTTGCTGGTTCAGCTGATCGAGATTAGTGAGCGAAATATATTGCTTCAGCGCTGTTTTTGTGCCTTCTCTAATCAATGGCATTTCTATACCGGTTTTATCGTCGATCCTGAAAATATCAAGTTTAAAATTCTGCGGACTGATCTGGTAGCCGCCGATCGAATAAATATTTTTCATCATCAAATCCCAGGTTGGCAAATTGGTTTTGATGGTTTCGTTTTTCAAGAGTTTAGAAAAAAGCACTTTTGGTGTGGCCTGGTCAAAGGCTACATCGGTAGAAAACTCACCCACTTGGTACTCTACGCCATTGTAGGTATAGCGATAGGAAACAGCCAGTACCTCGTCGGCATTGAGCGCATTATTTAACGAAATATAACCCAATTGAGGCTGGAAAGTATATTCGCGCTCGGTCAGTTTACGGGCATAGGTAAGCTTGGCAAAGTTGTCGGTAGCGCCATTAGCCTGAAAATAGCTGATTACCGAATTGGAATTGGTTTGTCTGGCATCGGCCGGAAGGTTGGCCAGCAAATTGTTGGAAGCCGTTGGGAAAGTAGGATTGGTAAAGCCCGATGGCAACACCGAACCGCCACCCGTTACTTGTGCCGTATTGTAGGGTTGGTTTTCGCCCAAATCCAAAAAGGCCAAGACATCTCTCGAATCTTGGGTATTGCCCGTTTTATTGGTAATCCAAACCTCAATTTTGGTAATCAAAATGCCAGAGAGAATGGTTGGCGGATTGGCCAAGGCCCTGTTGTAGTTGTCTCTAAAATACTTGGCCAAAAAGTAGTGCTTGTTGGCTTCGTACTCGCTGCCGCTGATCCTGAACTCGTTCTGCTGTGCGCCGTTGTTGATCTGGATTTCTTTAGATTGCGATTTTTGTTGGGTAAAAACCGCCGCTACATCCAACTTTCCGAATTGGAGCTGGGTTTTAACACCGAATAAGGCCTGCGTACCATTAATTAAAGTACTGTTAAGCGGCAAACTCACGTTACCGGCCTCTATTTTCTTGATGATGTCATCTTTGCCACCGGTATAGTCGAGCTTGATCTGATTTTCAAAATCAAACTGCGCTTCGGTGTTGTAGTTCATTTTGATCTTCATCTTGGTTCCGATATCGCCCACCACGTCCATTTGGATACGCTGGTTGAAATCGAAGTTGCTCTGTACGCGCTGGCGCTCGTTGAACAAGGGGTTTTCGTTTTTGTTGATCCGGCCCAAGAAAGTAAGCTCGGCTTCGCCCCTTGGCTGGATATCAATAGTGGTCCCGCCAAAAATCTTTTCAAAAACACGGCTGTTTACCTTAACCTGCGGAATAATTCCGGTTTTTCTCACGTCGGCAATCTCGGCATTAGACAGGATGCGCCAGTTTTCGCGCTTGATTTCGCTGTTGACCAAACGCAAGTATTGTTCAATGGTTAAGTACTGTGGCGGCGAGTACAACCTGTTCCCTATTTTTTCTGTGATAACATAGCGTTTGTTTACCGCATCGAATTCTACTTCGCGTTTGACGTTGTCGGGCAAAGGCAAAAAGGGGTTGTTGCTGGTCCGTAGGCCCAACAGCTGTTTTTCGCGTAAATTGAAGGAATTTTTGAGCGAATCAGTTCCTGATTTTGCAGGCGTAACTTGAGCAAAGGCGTTTGTTCCGGCAAAAAGAAAGAAAAGAAGAATTAAGAGTGTAAATTTATTTGTCAATCGGCGTTTGGTTATAAATTCTTCAAAGCTATTTTTATCATTTGCTCTACCGTTAAATCCTGCGTTGCATTTTTAACGGCATGGTCTAGTGCCTTCTCTGCCACCTGCTTGCCAAATCCAAGCATGATCAAAGCAGATAACGCTTCATCTTTAATTGTATTATGTTGAGGCATAGAAATTAACGAATCTGTACCTTCTTTCTTCAGTTTGTCTTGCAGTTCGAGCACGATGCGCTGTGCAGATTTTGCGCCAATGCCCTTGATGCGCTGGATGAGGGCCACATCAGCCTGTATAATGGCATTTTGGATTTCAACCGGCGTAATAGACGACAGCATCATCCGGCAGGTGGTAGGGCCAATGCCCGAAACCGAGATCAGGTGCAAAAAAAGGCGCCTTTCGCCTTCGTCGGCAAAACCGTACAAGGTATGGGCATCTTCCTTAACATGTAGCCAGGTGTAAATCTTGCAGCGCTCTGTTTGCGGCAGGGCCGAATAGGTATTGAGCGAAATATTGATGTGATAGCCTACACCTCCGGCTTCAACCACCACATAAGTTGGGCATTTAAAAGCCAATTTACCATCAATATAATCGTACATGAGCGTTTACTTTTTAGCTATTCTGTTTAATATTCCCCTTCTCTTTACCGGATTAGCATCTTCTTCCTTGGCCTGGACATCGAGTACCGCAATGGTAATCATATTTACAATTTCCCTTACCGAACTGCCCAGCTGCACAATGTGCACCGGCTTTTTAAGGCCCAGCAAAATTGGTCCAACGGCTTCGGCCCCGCCCAACTCCTGTAAGAGCTTATAGGCAATATTGCCCGACTCCAAGTTAGGAAAAACCAATGTATTTGCGGGTGCATCTGCTAATCTACTAAAAGGAAAATTATCTTTTAGCATAGCGTTGTTAATTGCAAAGTTACCTTGCATATCGCCATCTACAATGATTTGGGGGTGTTTTTCGTGTAATATTTTTACTGCTTTACGCACTTTTTCAGGCACTTCGCCTTCATTTGACCCAAAATTGGAGTACGAAAGCAAGGCAATGCGAGGCTGGATATTGAATTTGCCCACCGATTTTTCGAGCAGCAGGGTCAAATCTACCAGTTCTTCAACCGTTGGATCTACGTTAACCGTGGTATCGCCGAAGAATACTGGCCCTTTTTCGGTCATCATCATGTACATACCAGCCACGCGGTTTACGCCAGCTTCGGTACCAATTACCTGCAAAGCGGGCTTAATGGTTGATACATAGTTTTTGGTCAAGCCTGAAATCATGGCATCGGCTTCGCCAAACTCGACCATCGATGCGCCAAAATAGTTCCTATCGCGCATGAACTTATTGGCCTCGAACAAGGTAACTCCCCTGCGCTGGCGTTTTTGGTAGAGCGATTCGGCATATTTTTTCATTCTTTCAGGCTCCAGAGCCGGATCTACGATCTGTACGCCTTCCAAATCGAGGGCATTTTCTTCAATAATCTGCTGGATTACTTCTTTGTTGCCCAACAAAATAGGAATGGCAATATTATCGTCTCTTACAATTTGCGCGGCCTTTAAAATCTTGTAGTTATCGGCTTCGGCAAACACCACACGTTTTGGCGCCTGCTTGGCCTTGTTGGTAATGGCACGCATAATCGAATCGTCCATGCCCAGGCGGCGTTTCAGCTCTTCAGCATAAGCATCCCAATCGGTAATGGTTTTGCGGGCCACACCACTGTCGATAGCGGCCTTTGCCACCGCCATAGACACATTGGTCATTAAACGGAAATCCATTGGCTTAGGGATGATATAATCTTTGCCAAACTTGATGTTTTTGGCATTGTAGGCCATGTTTACAGCTTCTGGCACCGATTTTTTGGCCAAATCGGCAATAGCGCGAACCGCCGCGATCTTCATTTCCTCGTTAATGCTGGTCGACCTTACGTCTAATGCGCCCCTAAAAATATAAGGAAAGCCCAGTACGTTGTTTACCTGGTTGGGGTAGTCTGAGCGGCCGGTAGCCATAATCAGATCTTTGCGCGAGCTGATAGCCAAATCGTAGGCAATTTCGGGATTGGGATTGGCCATGGCAAAAACAATCGGGTTTTTGGCCATCGACTTCAACATGTCTGCAGTTACGCAATCTGCCGAAGAAAGCCCGATAAACACATCCGAATCTTTCATCGATTCGGCCAAGGTATTGAGGTTTCTGCTGGTAGCAAATTCTTGTTTGATCGGATCGAGATTGGCGCGGTCATTACGAATGACGCCGCTCCTGTCGCACATCACTATATTTTCTTTTTTGGCGCCTAATGCCACATATAAACGCGAACAAGAAATGGCTGCGGCGCCGGCGCCGTTTACCACGATTTTAATCTTGTCCATTTTTTTCTTTTGCAGTTCGCAAGCATTGAGCAAGGCGGCCGCCGAAATAATAGCGGTACCGTGCTGGTCGTCGTGCATCACCGGAATGTTCATTTCTTCTTTTAGCCTGCGCTCAATTTCAAAGCATTCTGGCGCTTTGATATCTTCGAGGTTTATGCCACCAAAAGTTGGCTCTAATGCCTTTACGATTTTCACAAAGTCGTCGACATTCTTGGTATCAAGCTCAAGGTCGAATACATCGATATCAGCAAAAATCTTGAACAACAAGCCTTTGCCTTCCATCACGGGCTTACCCGCTTCGGGGCCAATATCGCCAAGGCCCAACACCGCAGTACCGTTGCTAATTACGGCTACCAGATTGCCTTTGGCTGTATATTTATAAACGTCTTCTTTGTGATCAGCTATTTTCAAACAAGGCTCTGCTACGCCCGGCGAATAAGCCAAGGTCAAGTCTCTTTGCGATGAATAAGGTTTGGTAGGTACGACCTGGATCTTGCCCGGCCGGCCTTGGGAATGGTAATCTAAAGCGTCTTGTTTTCTGTTCGTTTTGCTCATACAGTACAGTTTGGTAACGGTCAAAGTTACAATTATTTTGTCCTAATGTAACTGTTTTTTAATTGTTATCACACGTACGTACAGCGAATTATACTACAGTTCTCCGCGCTCAAAAAGTATCGAAACAGGTATTTTTACGGAGAGATTTAGGCAAAAATACCAGGTAATCGGACTCTGAAATGAGGCCCCGAACTAGCTTTTAATCTTCAGCACCATACCCGGTTGCAAGACTGCTTTTTTAAGGCCATTTGTTTTTTTGATCTGGGCCACGTTTACGCCGTCAAATTTTTCGGCAATGCCCGACAAGGTATCGCCAGCCTTTACTTTATAGTTAATGAAGCTCGCTTTGGCCGCAGGCTTGGCCTGTTCGAGGGCGGATCCGTAAATCCTTAGCTTTTGGCCCGGAACAATCGTACTGCTGGGCAACTTGTTCCAAACCTTAAGATCCTGCACTTCTACGCCGTACAAATTGGCAATAGCGCCCAAGTTCTCGCCGGGTTTAACTTTATGGTAATTAGATTTGGCCACTGCCTTTTGTACCGGTGCTTTCTTGCGAAGCTCCCGCACGTCGTCTGTGGAGGCCAAAACCACCTCACGATCCATTTCGATATCGTTATTTAAAACCTCGTAAATTTTGGCAAAGCTTTCTTGTTCTACCTTAGGCATGATGATGCGCTTAGGCAATTCTGCGGTTCCGTTAACGATTTTTTTCTTGTACGAAGGGTTTAGTCCAACCAAGGTTTCTTCTTCGTAGTTCATAGCCTTTGCCAAATCGGCCAGGGCTACAAAATGGCTCACATGAACGGTATCTGTTTTAAGCGTAATTGGCGAGGTCTGCATGGCAATATTATGCGTATTGGCATAGTTCATTACATACACCGTGGCAATAAAAGCCGGCACATAATCTCTGGTTTCTTTGGGCAGGAAAGGCCTGATGGCCCAAAAGTCTCGCGAACCTGCCTTATCAATGGCCCGAGTTACATTGCCTTTGCCACAATTATAGGCCGCAATGGCCAGCAGCCAATCGCCCAATTCTTCGTAGGCATCCCTGAAATAGGCCGCCGCGGCATAACTGGCCTGGATTGGATCCTTGCGCTCGTCTACAAAATTGTCCATGTTTAAGCCGTAAGCTTTGGCAGTGCCGAACATAAACTGCCAAAGGCCTGTGGCACCCACCCTTGAAATGGCATGCGGACTCATAGACGATTCGATAATGGGCAGGTATTTAATTTCGGCCGGAATGTTGTAGGCTTTTAGCGCTTTTTCGAAGATGGGGAAATAGTAGTTAGACAGCCCGAGCATTTTGCCCATCATGTCTTTTCGCCGACTGTAGATGTCGATAAAGTTCTGTACATATTCGTTATAGCTTAATGGAACCGTTTTTTGAATCGAATCCAAACGCAGCTTATAAACCAGGTTCTGGTTATAAAACAGGGGCTTGTCTATGAAAGGTACGGCAACGGTATCGTGGGGCAAATTAGTCGTAACGGCCTTGAACAAGGAATCGTTTTGGTTATTTCTGATCGGATTTTGGGCTGTTGCATTGAAAAATGCCACTAAACTTAACGCAAATAGTACGATTTTTTTCATCAGCTTATTATTTGGTTTTAAATGACGGAAACTTCCGCAAGGAAATCCGGCATCAATTTTATTCGGTTTGCCCATGAATGCCATGAGCATGGCCTATCCAATACCGCCGAAACGGCTAGTCCTAATTTTTATTTAAAAAGCTATGCGACAGGGAAAGTAGCTCCTGCTCGTTAAAATGTTTGGTCATTAACTGAACACTTAACGGCAAACCCGCCTGGTTATTGCCCAAAGGCAAGGCAACTGCCGGAATACCAGCCAGTGAAGCCAGCACGGTGTAAATATCGGCCATGTACATGACCAAGGGATCTTGGCTATGTTCGCCCATTTTAAAGGCCGGTGTAGGCGTAACCGGGCTCAACAAGAAATCGTAGGTCTTTAACAGTTCTTCTATCTTTTCCCTAATTAAGCGACGTACCTGCTGTGCCTTTTGGTAATAGGCATCATAGTAACCAGCGCTAAGCACAAAAGTGCCCAACATGATCCTGCGTTTCACTTCTTCACCAAAACCTTCAGCTCTCGACAGCTTGTAAAGGCTGTTCAGGCTTTCGGCATCGGTATTGCGATGGCCATAATGGACACCATCAAAGCGCGAAAGATTAGAAGAGGCTTCGGCAGTGGTTAAAATATAATAGGTTGGCACCAGGTAATCGAGCAGGTTAAACGATACGTACTCAATTTCGTGGCCCAGGCTTTTGAATTGCTCCAAACTGGCGAGTATGGCCTGTTTTATTTCGGGATCAAGGGCTTCGTTATCAATGGTTTCCCGCAACACGGCAATTTTTTTGGGGGCCAGTGGCCTTAAATGCTGCGCATATTGAGGCACTGCAAGCGTGGCTACGGTGCTGTCTTCTTCATCGGCGCCTGCCAATACTTCGAGCAACAAAGCGGCATCGCTAACCGAACTGGTTAAGGTACCTACCTGATCGAAGGAAGAGGCATAGGCAATTACGCCATAGCGAGAAATTCGTCCATAAGTTGGCTTAAACCCGATGTTGCCACAGAAGGCTGCCGGTTGACGAACCGAACCGCCAGTATCGGTACCCAGAGCTGCCAGGCACATATCGGCTTGTACGGCTACCGCCGACCCGCCCGAGGAACCGCCCGATACCCTTGCCTCATCGGCTGCGTTTTTTACCGCACCGAAATAAGAAGTTTCGTTAGAGCCGCCCATGGCAAATTCGTCGCAGTTCAAGCGGCCAATAATGATGGCATCTTCCTGCAACAGGCGTTTTACTACCGTTGATGAATAAGGAGAAATGAAGCCTTCGAGCATTTTAGAAGAGGCAGTGACTTCATGACCGGCATAGCAGATATTGTCTTTGATGCCAATAACCATGCCCGCCAGTTTGCCTGCCGTTCCGTTAGCTAGCTTTTGCTGTACCGTGTCAGCTTGCTGCGTGGCAGAATCAAAAAACACCTCATTAAACGCATTGAGGTGTTTATGAATGCTTATCTGCTCGAAATAATAGGCCAATAATTCCTGTAAATCAAGCTCTTTTTGGTCGAGCTTTGCACGTATCTCGGCTAGTGAAGCAAATTTCTTCAAGACTTGGATTTAAAAGAATTAGGTAGCGTAAATTAAATTAGTTTTTTTCGTCTCTGTTAGTTGGGTTGCCGCCCGAATCTAACCCGTCTTTACCGTCTTTAAATTCTTTTACGCCTCTTCCCAAACCGCGCATCAATTCAGGGATTTTCTTGCCTCCAAAAAGCAACAAAAGAGCAGCGATAATCAAAAGGATCTCTGGTGTGCCTAAGCCGGCAAGAATTGTTGGTTGTACCATGATTTTTTTATATTAAGTTTTTTAAGTCTGATTTTATGGCCTATGAGTAGGTTTCCTTATCCTTGTGGGGTTCGGTTGCCGTTGGCTCATTGGCTGGGGCTTCGCTTGTTTCTGCAGTGGCCTCTTCTGTTGGATGGTGGCGCGCCGCATTTTTCTCAATCTCTGCCTCTTCGTTCAATTCCTTGTCTATATCTACGGCATTTATGTTCCGATGGATTTCACGCTTGACACCTTCCGACGCATCTTTAAACTCTCTGATACCTTTTCCGAGGCCTCTTGCCAATTCAGGCAATTTTTTACCTCCAAATAACAAAAGTATGGCCACCATAATGATGGCAATCTCGCCGCCCCCCATGTTTAGGAACTCTAATAACACCCCTGAATACATCTTTAATCAATTTTTATACAAATATAGACAAATATTAGTTCTTAAAGGTTTAACGCGCAATCCAACCTTCCGGATTTTGTGCCTTATCGCCTTTCCTTACCTGAAATTCGAGCTCTCCTACACCATTGCTATCACCCACTACACCTATAACTTGCTTGGTTGTTACGGTTTCGCCTTTGGATACGCTAACGCTTTTGAGGTTAGAATAAACCGTAAAATATTCGCCATGATTGATCAGGATAAAGTAACGTCCCTGGAAAGGGCTGATCGATGTAACCTTGCCATTAAAAACTGCGCGCACAGCAGTGCCTTCTGCCGTGTTGTAAGTTACGCCATCGCTATTTGCCGTAGCCTGGTCAACTTTATAGGAACCAAAGCGCTGCACAATATAACCCGTAGCTACCGGCGCAGGCAAACTACCCCTATTATTTTCAAAAGCGGCAGATAATTTGGCAGCTTCTGGAGTTGCTCTCAACATTTCGCTGGTTGTTGCCGACTTAGGTTTTGCCGGAGCAGCCGGTGCCGGTCTGTTTTCGGCCTTGGCTTTCGCTGCGGCAATCCGCTCTCTTTCCCTTTCCTCTTCCTCGGCTTTTTTCTTGGCGGCGGCAATCTCTCTGTTAATGGCTGCCCTGATTTCCCTGCTTATGGCTTCCTGTTGCTGCCTTTTCTTCTGGATGTCTTGCTTATACTGTTTTTCCTGTTTGCTCAATTGGTTAAGCACTACGGTTTGCTCTATCTTCTTTTTGTCGAGTTTCGATTTTTCGCTTACCTGTTCTTTAAGCAGGCTGTTTTTGTTCTTTAAGTCTTTGTCGAGTACCACAATCTGATTGCTCAGGTCTTTTTCGGTTCCTTGTATATAGGCGGCCTGTTTTTTACGGTACTGACCAAACTGCTGCAGGTATTTGATGCGCTTGTAGGCTTGGTTGAAGTCGCTGGCCGCAAAAACAAACATCATCTTATCGTACGAGTTGCGGTTGCGCTGCGCAAAGCGGATCATATTGGCATACTCCTTTTTCAAATCGCTCAAGCGGTTTTGCAGGTTATGCACCTTACCCGTATTTTCGGTAATCTGCTGGTCCAGATTTTTCATCTCCGAATTAATGGTAGAGATTTTATCCTGCATTAAACGTACCTGGGCCTTGATCGTGTTGATCTCGGTCAGCGTTAGTTTCTTGCCACTAGCGGTTTTATTCAGGTTTTTTTCGGCTAATTCTATCTGCCTCTGCAGGGCTTCTTTTTTTTTGATCAGCTCTTTGCTCGATTGTGCAAAACCGGTTGAACATAGGCCCGTTAACAGCAGGGAAAGGAGTAACTTGTTTAACTTCATTGCACCAAAAATATAAAAATTTAGTTGATAACCTTAAAATTTTTAGGGACGTTGAAAGGGAACTCTACCGGCACATCGCTCTCTATCTTAGTGAATTCGATCTCAATATTGATCTTTTTCTCGCCCGACATCGTATTGATTTTAACGCTTGATGGGAACAGTGCATTGTTTACCGGTGTATATTTTCCATAGCTTACCTTGAGGGCTTGGGCAGCCTTGGCATCGTTCAACGTAACTTCTGATGGTTTGAGCAAGGTGTTAAAGAGCGTACGATAGGCCAGGTCGCCACTGTTGCCACTCAGCACCCATACACCGTTTTCCTGAACCAGATTGGCATCCATGTTCATAAACTCGGGAATGGTATTGCCGGCAAATATGGCCTGTAACAAGCCAAAACTGATCTGCTTGTTGGTAAAGTTGTAGATATAGCTGAACGGCTTTTGGGTATAGGTTTTTTCCAGCTTATTGAGCAAGAGCAAACTATCTGGCGTAATTACCGCCCTGGCAACTTCAACAATGCCACCGGCTGCCGTAATGATTGCCCAGATCTTTTGGTCTTTCTGTATCCGGAGATTGATAGTTACGTTATTCTCCTCGCCATTAATGTCAAGCTTTGCCTTGCCTTTTAAGGCCAGGGTATTAAAAGAAAGGTCTTTTCCCTTAAGCAGGTTAAGGTTGTCCTGCTTTTTATCGGGTTGGGCGGGTTGCTCCTGACTAACCGGAGGTGTGGCCACAATAATCTTTTTGGTCTTGCAGCCCGTCGCAAAAACCACCAATGCCAATAATAGGCTACTTAATATATTTCTTTTCATTGATTTTCTTGTTTAGTTTATCGGAATCATTTCCTGCCTGCTTGGCCTTTTGCCACTGCTCCAGCGCGGCGGTTGTTTCTCCTTTCAGAAAAAGGATATCGCCGTAGTGCTCTAGGTAAACAGGATTTGAAGCCTCATTGTTTTGCAATGCCTTTTCGATCCAGTTAAGCGCCTGTTCGTACTTGCCCTGTTTAAGCAGTACCATGGCATAAGTATCGGCGATGGATGCATTTTGCGGGAGTGCCGCCGCCGCCTTGGCCGCCAGTTGTTCGGCTTTTGTTAAATTCTGATTTCTTAACGCCAAATAATAGGCATAATTGCTCAAGGTCAAATAATTGGCCGGATCAAGCGAAATGGCCTTATCGAAAGCTGCATCGGCCTCCTTGAGCTTGGCCTGATCTATAAAAACCTCGGCCTGCAGGGCAAAAATCATGGCCTTTAAGCTATTGTCGTCGGCATCTAGCTGCAAAGCCGATTTGATTTCCAGTGCGGCTTCGGCATTTTGCCCGTTTCTATGCAATGCAAAGGCCTTGTAATAATATAAAATGGCCTGATTGGGATAAATGGCCAAGGCATCATCGCCGGTTTTAATGGCTTCTGTGTATTGGCCCAGTAAAGTTTGGATGCTCAATACCTTTTCCCAGGCCATATACAGCTGATCTGACAGCTTTAAAGCGGCCATGTACTGCGCTTTGGCCTGATTGAGGCTGCCTTGCTGGTAATATACATCGCCATAGAGCAGGAGGAGCTTTGGCTCGTTAGGATGCGCCTTTAAAGCCGTTTGAGCCAAAACCGTAGCATCTTTAGCTATACTCGGATTGCTAAATTTGGCCAACATGGCACTGATAATCTTGGTTTTATTGGCCACGGGCATCGCCGGATTTGCAAATGCACTCTTTAAGGCTTCTACAGCCAGTTCGTTGTTCTTTTGCGATTGATAAACATCGGCCAAGGCCAGGCCTATTTCGTAATTATCGGGTTCTAGTGCCTTGGCTTTTTGCAAGAGCGCCAGCGCCTCGGCCTGTTTGTTCTTTTCTAAAAGGATGCCGCTTAAATAGAGGTAGTTTTTGACATCGGCAGGGCCCTCGCTAATCATCTTGTTCAGGGCTTCGTCGGTTGCCGGGGTTTTGCCCTGCACGGCAATGCGCTGCTTGGCTAGGGCCAGCTCTTTTGACGAGCCAAATTTCTTTTCTACGGCATCGTAGGCCTTCTGGGCTTCTTCGGTTTTGCCGGCAATGGCCAATGCACTGGCCTTGTCGAAATAATATTCTTCGGTTTCTGGAGCGAGCTTTACCAATTGTTCGAGCACCGGTATCAAAGCTTCCATGTTGCCGTTGCGCTTGTAAATCTCCGATTGCAGTTTCAGATACCAAACGTTTCCGGGGTTAAGGGCGATGGCTTTTTTAATGGCCACTTCTGCATCCAACAACTTGTTCTGACGCAGATTAAGCGAAGCCAATTCAAAATAAGCCGCATGGTTTTTGGCGTCCATGGCCACCACCTTGTTAAAGCTAACGTTGGCATTGGCATAATTTTCGGCCATTTTTTCTTTCAACCCCGCAAAAAACAGTTCCTTAACGGCATTGTTCTCTCTCGAAGGAAGCGTTACAGGTTCTTGCGCCTTCGTAAGGGCGCAACAGAGAAAAACCAATACCCAAACAAGTTTAAATTTCATACCAATTTAGTTTTGAATGCGTGGATTTTGAATGATCGAGTGGGTTTAACCTTTCCATTCTGGCCTTCAAAATTCCTTCATTCAATCATTAATTATTTTCCCGTATGGCCATAGCCTCCTGCCCCACGTTGGGTATCACCCAGTTCGGTAGCCAGTTGCCAACTAACGGTTTCATGTTGGGCTACTACCATTTGGGCAATCCGCTCGCCATCATTCACCACAAAATCAGTGTCAGACAGGTTAACCAGCAACACCTTGATTTCTCCACGGTAATCGGCATCAATGGTTCCCGGCGAATTGACAATGCCTATGCCGTGCTTAAAGGCCAGTCCGCTTCTGGGCCTGATCTGCGCTTCGTAGCCTACCGGCAACTCGATGTGTAAACCCGTTGGAATTAAAATACGCTGCAAAGGTTTAATCGTAATGGCTTCATTAATGAAAGCCCTTAAGTCCATACCCGCGGCATGTTCGGTTTCGTAAGCCGGCAAAGGATGGGTTGAGTGGTTGATGATCTTGATGTTTAACATGGGCTAGCCTTTTTTTAAGATTTTCATTAAGCCGTCTTTCTCTACATAATAAATACCTGCAATAAAAACGACGAGCATGGCATTGCCGATATAAATATTGCGGTGAAAGATGAAAAACGAGGAGAATACAATGGCGGTAGAAATTACCAAATAAGCCAAAATCTTTTTCAGGTTATAAGGTATCGGATAATATTTCTGTCCCAATACATACGATAAAACCATCATCACAAAATAGGCCAGCATGCTGGTCCACGCCGAGCCCATGTAGCTGAACCTCGGGATCAACACAAAGTTGAGTACGATGGTGATGACGGCACCAGCTACCGAAATGTACAGGCCAAAACGGGTTTGGTCTGAAAGACGGTACCACACCGAAAGGTTCATGTAAATGCCCAGGCAAACATAGCCCAGCAACAGGTAAGGTACCGCAGGCAAGCCTACCCAAAACTCGGCAATGTGCTTTTCGTCTCGACTGATGAAATATTTAAGGATTTCGATATTGGCAATCAGTGCCACAAAAATAATGGCCAAAGCAATTACAAAGTACTGCAAAATGGTGGCATAGGTATTCTTGGCGTCTTTGTGCTTGGCATGACTGAAAAAGAAAGGCTCGGCGCCCAGCCTAAAGGCCGTAATAAAGATGCTCAGAAAGATAGCAATTTTGCATACGGCTCCATAAATACCCACTTCGCCGTTGGCAATCGCAGGGGGCAACAGTTTGTTCAACACAATCTTATCCAAGTTCTCATTAACAATGAAAGAAAGATTGGCCACTAAAATTGGCCAGCTGTAGGAAAACATGGCCGCAAACAATTTTTTATCGAACCTAAGCTGCAATTGCAAAAATTGGGGAATCAGGTAAATAAAGGTTACGATACTGGCAATAAGGTTGGCAATAAACACATAGCCCACCCAATGGTGCCTGTACCATGTAGCCAGCCAATCGGCACCTAACCAATGGTGCTTAATAATTGCCGGAACGCCATAGATAAAAAACAGGTTAAACCCTACAAAACAGCCGATATTGAGAAATTTGGCTACGCTGTAGCGAACGGCCATTTCGTCGGCACGCAGTTTGGCAAAGGGGATAACGCTGATGGCATCAATGAACAAGATCCACAGGAAAAAATTAACATACTGCTTATAATCGGGTATTTCGCTGGGCTTATTGGCTAGGTAGCCGGCAATCTGTTCGTTAAACACGATACCGGTTAACAGAAACAAGGTAGAAACAAAGGCAATACAAAGGAACGAATTGTTGTATACCTCCTGTTTCTTGTCTTCAAACTTGTTGAGGTATCTGAAATAGGTGCTTTCCATACCAAAGGCCAAAATGGCATTGATGATGGAAGCATTGGCATAGATGTTCGTAAAAATTCCATACACACCCTTGGGATAAACCCTGGTGTAAATTGGGGTAAGGATAAAGTTGAACAGCCTGGAAAGGACCGTACTTATGCCATAAACAGCGGTTTGACCAATAAATTTTTTATATACAGACAATGTAATTTAGATTTTAGATTGACGATTTTAGATTGACGATTTTAGATTTTGGATTTCAGATTAGGCTCGAACTTTTTGCAATCGTAAACCGTCAAGCTAAATCGTTAATCAGTTTTACCACAACAGATTCTTTTTGATAACTTCAAAGTTGCGATAATTTTTAATTTCTCCATCGGCTACTTCTACATTTTCTACTACCGATTTTTCGGGGCCTTCCTTGCACCAATCTAAAAAGAGCCCCAGTATGGTTTCACTGGCTTCGGCTTCGATGTAAACGCTCCCGTCTTTTTGGTTCTTTACCCAACCCTTTACGCCCATTTGGTCGGCTACGGCTTTGGTACTTGCCCTAAAGAAAACACCTTGTACTTTACCTGTAACTTTTATATTGATATGTTTCATTTCGTTATTAGTTGGTTGGTTCGTTGTTGGTTGGTTAGTAAGTAATAACTATAAACTGGGTTAAAAATTCATTTCTAGCAATCTTTTTTTCTCTAGCAAAAACTCTTCCCAAACTTCGTTTAGTATTTGTGCTGCAGGCTTAATTTCATCCAGCATAGCCGAAACCTGCCCAATTTCTAGCTCTCCCTGTTCCATATCGCCCTCAAACATGCCCAATTTTGCCCTGGCCCTACCCAAGAGCGCGGCCAACTGTTCGGTGCTGGCACCATCGGCCTCGGCTTGTCCAACCGCAGCCGCAAATTCATTCTGGAGCAGGCGTACCGGCACCAGTTTTTTCAGCCTCAATTTGGTATCGCCCTCGGCCGCATGGATAATTTTTGCTTTAAAGTTGGGATGGCCCGACGATTCTTTGGCTACGGCAAAAGCCGATCCTATTTGAACCCCAGCCGCGCCTAAGGCCATGGCCGCCAACATGGCGCGTCCGCTGCCTATACCCCCGGCAGCAATTACCGGAATTTTTACGGCCTTGGCAATCATCGGGATAAGGCACATGGTGGTAGTTTCTTCGCGCCCGTTGTGCCCGCCGGCCTCAAAACCCTCGGCCACAATGGCATCAACACCTTCAGCTTCTGCCTTGAGCGCAAACTTGGTATTGGCAATAACATGGACTACCGTAATTTGATTCGATTTTAAAAAAGATGTCCAGGTGGCAGGATTACCTGCCGAGGTAAATACAATTTTTACGCCCTCTTCTACCAAAATATCCATAATTTCCTGAATATTGGGATAAAGCAAAGGTACATTTACCCCAAATGGATGTTCGGTAGCCACCTTACATTTTCGGATATGCTCGCGAAGAACTTCCGGATACATAGACCCGGCGCCTATAATACCCAATCCACCAGCATTCGAAACCGCCGAAGCCAGCCTCCAGCCGCTGCACCAGATCATTCCGGCCTGTATGATGGGATATTTGATGTTGAATAGTTTGCAGATGGGGTTCATGTTTGATTTACTTTATTTAAGTACTTCCGGATTTACAATATGTGTTGGCCTGCCTTTGCTATAGTTGACCACGTTTTCGAAGGCTTTGCCAAAATACAGTTCGTAGCTGTTTTGCTCTACATAGCCCAAATGTGGGGTACACACTACATTGGGAAGCGTTAACAATTCAAAATTAGCATTTTTAACGGGTTCGTTTTCATAAACGTCGATACCGGCAAAACCAGATCGGCCGGCTTTTAGGCATTTGAGCAGCGCGCCACTTGCTAGCAGTTCGGCCCTCGCGGTATTGATCAGTACGGCGGTAGGCTTCATCAGGGCCAGGTCGCTTGCTTTCACGATGGCCATAGTCTGTTCATTGAGACGCAGGTGCAAGGTAACCACATCGGCTTCGCTAAAAAAAACGGCTTTACTAGGAGCGGCTTCGAAGCCATCGGCTATGGCATTGGCCCGCGACTGTTCGCTTCCCCAAACCAAAACCATGGCGCCAAAAGCCTTGGCGTAATTGGCTACCAGCTTGCCTATTTTGCCATAGCCCCATATACCAATGGTTTTTCCATAAACACTGGTGCCCATGTTGGTTTGCCAGTTTCCGGCTTTCATCGCGGCAATGGCATTGGGCAGCTGTCTCAGGGTATTCATCAGAAGGAGCCAGGTTAGTTCGGCAGGGGCTACCGGCGAGCCCACGCCTTCGGCCACGGCCACGTTATAGCTGTTGCAGGCTTCCAGATCCAAGTGTCCGGCTATTTTACCTGTCTGACTAATCAGCTTCAGGTTGGGCAGCTGTTTAAGCAAAGCAGCCGTAATGGTTGTCCGCTCTCTGATCAGCACCAATGCTTCTACATCCCGCAACTTGGTGGCAAGCAAAGTCGGATCTTTTTCGGTATCGTTCAGGATTTGTACTTCGTGGCCACCCAGCAATTCGAAACAAGCCAAGGTTTTAACTACATCCTGATAATCGTCTAATATGGCTATCTTCATGGTCTATCTCATTAAAATAAACGTTGAACCTGGTCGCTTTCCAGCTTAAAATCGGCCGAGAGCTGCACCAGGTTCAGGCCTGGCTTTTTGCCAACTTTGAGGCTTCCAAAAGTTGAGTCGATATTTAAAAACATGGCGCCATTTAAAGTTGCCCATTGCAACAAATCGGTTAAAGGGATTTGCAAACGGTCTTGCAGGGTTTTCATTTCGGCCAAAATATTAAGCTGATGGTTGCTGGCCAAGCTATCGGTACCCAAAGTTAAAGCTATTTGCTGCTCTTTAAATATTGCTACGTTGGGCAAGCAGTTTTCGATGTACAGGTTGGCATTAGGGCAAAGGCACCAATACAAATTAGCATGTGCTTGTTCGGCAAATTGCACATCTTCCAGCTCGCTCATGGTATTATGCACCAACAGCGTATTTAACGTTTGGTTGAGCTGAGGCAAATGGTAGCGGATTGCATTCTGGCCCGAGGCCTGTGCTTCGTGTGGAGGAATGCCTACACTAGCAAAAAAATCGGCCAATTTACCTGTTCCCTTGCTAAAAAGTTCGTTTTCGCCAGCCGTTTCCTGGTTGTGAATGCTCAAGATATCATCTTCGGTATGGTTCTTTTTAATTTCGGCAAACAGACTTGAAGAAACCGAATATGGCGCATGGGGCACCACAGAAGCCTTGAGAGGCAAGAAATCGGCCTTTAGTTTTAGGCCAGCTTCTATTACCGGTGCAGCTGGTCTGCTGAAGCCAAAAACTTCAACAAAGGTATGGTAATAGATTTTGCTTTGCAGTTTAATAGGTTTCGAATCCAGTTGATTGGAAATATCGCCGACGGCAACAATGCCATTGGCATACATGGCTTCATCGGCTTTTTGCATAGCCTCGATTATTTCGTCTTCGGGCTGTGCACGCAAGGCCAAAATCTGTCTGATGAACTGGGGCAGGCCGGTATGTTCGTCGATTTTCTTGAACAGGTGCGAGAGCTCCAAATGGCAATGGGTGTTAACCAAACCCGGAATAATGGCTCCTTTATACTTAACAATGCCTTCAAGCTTCATTTCTTGAGCTTGTTCGGGCGTGAGCACGGCGGTAATGGTTCCATCGACATCAAGGCCAATTACACCATTTTGGACAGGAGCTGTTTCAACTGGAAAAATCCAGTCGGCCGAAATGTAATGTTGCATGCCACAAATTAAGCGCATTCTGTTCGAAACCTAAGAAGTTTATCTGTTTTTTGACGACAAAATCAGCAAGTTGTAGAGAAACGCTACAACAGCAAACCTCATCAATAAATTTATTATACTGATTATCAGTTAATTGAAAATAATTTTTCTTTTGGCACCATTATGCGCTATAGCTCAGTATAATTATTTATTTCAAAACCCTAATTTAAAAATACAGTTATGAAAAAATTATTTTTAGCCGCTACGTTAGCATTCGCAGGATTTTCGGCAGCACAAGCAAGTGAAGCAAAATCAAAATCAAACCCAATCGAAATCGTTACTACCGTTCAAGACAGCGTAACCAAAACGCCGGTAAAATTGGAAGATTTGCCAGAAGGCATAAAAACTACTTTGGCTTCTGAGCCTTACAAAGCCTGGACAGCTACTGCTGCTTTCTTGGTCAAAGACGAAAAAGCCAAAAAAGAGTGGTACCAAATCGATGTGAAGAAAGAACAAGAAACCGGTTCTATCAAACTTGACAAAGACGGTAAACCTGTTGAATAGCTAAAAAATCAACAGCATAATTGAATAGCAGAAAACACAATTATACTTTAACAAAGGCCAGATTTATCTGGCTTTTGTTATTTTTGTATCATGTCAAAATTCCTGATTGTTGAAGACGACTCCACTTTTGCGCAAATTATTGAAGGCTTCTTAATCAAAAGTGGTTTCGAGGTCTTATTGGCATCAAATACCAAACAGGCGTACAAACTAATTGGCGAACAGGATTTCGAGCTGTTGCTGGTCGATTATCGCCTGCCCGACGGCACCGGGCTCGACGTGCTCAAATATACCCGCGAAAAAGGCATTGCCACCCCTACCATCATAATGACCAGCTTTAACGATGTGCGTACTGCCGTAAAATCGATACAGCTGGGTGCATTCGACTACATTACCAAACCGGTAAACCCTGACGAGTTGCTGATGGTTATCAAAAACTCGCTGGCCAAAGATGAAGCAGAACCTGTGGCCACAGACGATAACTTTATTAAAGGCAAAAGCGAAGTAGCCGAAAAACTGCATCAGCACATTGCCCTGGTAGCTCCAACTGATATGTCGGTGATTATACAGGGCGAAAGCGGCACCGGCAAAGAACATATTGCCAAAACCCTGCACCTGCAGAGCAAGCGCAGCACCAAGCCTTTTGTCGCCATCGATTGTGGCACCTTATCGAAAGATTTGGCCGGCAGCGAGCTTTTTGGCCATACAAAAGGTGCATTTACCGGTGCACTGAACGATAAAAAAGGACAATTCGAGGCCGCTAATGGGGGTACTTTGTTTTTAGACGAAGTGGGCAACCTGAGCTACGAAGTGCAGGTAAAGCTACTCAGGGCCCTACAAGAGCGTATTATTCAGCCTATTGGCAGTACAAAAGCCATCCCTGTAGATGTGAGGATCATTGCCGCCACCAACGACGATTTGGCCAACAGCATCCAGCAAGGCGAATTTAGGGAAGACCTTTACCACCGCCTAAACGAGTTTAAGATACAATTGCCTGCCTTGCGAGATCGAGGCAAGGATTTGGAACTGTTTATCAACCACTTTATTACGCTAAGCAACAAGGAACTGAGCCGGAACGTACAGGCTATTGAACCCGATGCCAAACAATTGTTGCTGGATTACGATTGGCCAGGCAATTTGCGCGAGCTCAAAAACGTGATCAAAAGAATGGTGCTTTTAAGCCCTGGTCAAACGGCCGGAATGGCAAGCCTGCCCGACGAAATGAAAATGGCCGTAAGCCAGCTGTCGAAAAACAGCAGCACCGACCTCAAAGCCGTAAACGAGCAAAACGAGAAACAGCTCATTACCGAAACCTTACAAAAAGTAAGGTTCAATAAATCAAAGGCGGCCAAGCTGCTTAATATTGACAGGAAAACGCTTTACAGCAAAATGGAACGCTACGGCATCGAATAATCTATTTCATCGATCATTACCAGCAACTGATTTAGCTCTTCAATAAGGCTATTGACCTGATTCTTTATCTTCTCATCAACTTGCGGGCTTTCTGCTATTACAAGCTCCAGCTTTCTGAACTTTGCCGCCAGCGCGGCAGCCCCAACCTGCGCAGTACGTCCGGCCAAACGGTGTACAATAAGTCGGCAATTGGCTTTGTCGTCTTTTTCGATGCTTTCTTTAAGCATTGCGCTATCCTGCTGGCAATCGGCCTGAAACTGGTTCAGTATCCTTTGCAGCAATTGTTGATCGCCCAAAGTCATCTTTTCAATGGTGCTCACATCAAACGCTACCTGTTCTTCAATCACCATCATTCTTTCGAAAATAGACAAGAGGTCTTCTGTTTTAAAAGGCTTTGTAATCAACCCATTAAATCCTTCGGCTAAAATAGCCTGCTGTTCGTCGGGCAGTACCTGCGCCGTAATGGCGTAAAACTTAACATGCGAAGGCATTTTATGCTTCAGGATGCGGTGCAGTTCCAAGCCTGACATTTCTGGCAGGCGCATATCAATGAGCACATAATTTACATCGCTGTGTTCGGCATTGAGTATGGCTTGTGCCGTGTTAAAGGTTTGATAAGGGATATCGTGTTTTTCGAAAATCAATGCGCAGAGCTCTAAAATCAATTGGTCATCGTCTATCATCCATACTTTGCCGGTATTGACAATGGGGTTTTGGCCAATGGCTTCCAGTTCGTTTTCGGGTTTTTCGGCATGCCGATATTTCAGGTGGAAAGTGAAGGTAGTACCCTTCTCTTTTTGGCTCTTCACGTTAATGTGGCCACCCTGGCTTTCTACCAAAGATTTGACAATGGCCAAGCCCAAACCCGTTCCGGTTTGGTTATGGATGTATTTTTCGTTGCTTTCTAGCTGTTCAAACTCATTAAAGATCCGTTGGATGTGTGCTTCGTCAAAACCAATGCCCGTGTCTTTGATCACAAAGTTGAAATGCACAAAATCGCCATGTCTTTTTAGCGATAGGTCGAAGTTAATTTGGCCTTCTACCGTAAATTTAATGGCGTTGCCCAACAGGTTGAACAAAATCTGCTTCAATCTAAAAGCATCGCCCAAGGCATACTGTACGCCATCCAAGTCAAAGGCTGCAACCAAGCCAACCTGCTTCTGCTCGGCCAATGGGCGCATAACCTCTACCACTTCGTCAAGCACCTTGCCTACGTTAAACACCTGTTGGCTAAAAGTAAACTCGCCCGAAATGATACGGTTGTAATCGAGCACCTCATTTACAATCTGCAATAAATGCATTGCCGATTGGTAAATGGCATCCACATTTTTTTGGTTCGGCTTATCCTGTTGTGCAATCAGTTCGGCATAGCCTAAAATAGACTGCAGGGGCGTTCTGATTTCGTGGCTCATGTTAGAAAGGAAGCGCTGCTTGGCCTTGCTGTGGTATTCGGCCTCGTCTTTGGCGGTTTCGAGGTCCTTCCGGTAGCGGTTAATGCTGGCAATATCTGTTAGGATGAGGTACACCAGCACAATGGTCAGGAAGAAAAAACCGATCAGCAAAGCCGTAATCTGCCCTGCGCCTTTATTCACGACGGCTTTGGCCTGGTTGTTTTTCAGGTCTACCTGCGCTACCGCATCTGCCTCTACCTCTTTCAGGATATTGAGCATTTGGGTGGTAATCAGCGTACTGGCCGTAGCCAAATCGGCTTCCCTTTTCAAAAACCTGGCGCTTTTTTCTTTCTGCTCGGTTTCAATGGTTCTTAAAATGGTGTCGATGTGGTTGGCAATGCTATCTTCTACCTGCGTATTTAAGGTATCGCGCTTGATCTTAAATTCTTCGTTGATGATTTTATAGACTTCTGATTTCTTCTTGCCAAACAGCTTGCTTAAAAATCCCCTCGATTTTTTCTCCTCTTCGGGCGCTACAATGGTAGTCGAAGTAGACGTTTCGGTAGTCAGCAGCGCACTATCGCGTTGTTGGCCGCGCTGGGCAATCAGATCGCTCAGCTTGCTTACTTCTTCTGAAAACGATTTGGTATTGACCAGGGTTTCGCGTACTTGCATGTACATCACAAACTGCTGGTCTTTATCATCAAGCAATCTTTTAATAGACCTGATGCGGCGCAATTGGGCCTTGTCTTTGGCATAGAGCTTAGCCAAGCTATCTAAATTACCACGCGAAGCGCGCGATTCCCTGATAAATTCGGCGCTCTTTCCCTTGTTGTTGATAGCCTGGTCGCGTTGCAACTGGTCGAGTTTTGAAATGCTGTGCGACAACTGGTTTACCATTTTGAGGCGCTCGTTCGGTGCCGAAATCTCTTCAACGGTGCGCAGCATCTTCTTAAAGGCAAACCTGCTGATGGCCCAAGCTGTTAAAAGCGCAAAACAAGCCAATAAGAAGCCTATCACCACTTTGCTCTTTGCTACCGTAAAAAAACGCCTTTTGATATTGGTCTGCATTAAAATTGTTTCACGCTAAATAACCCTTAGTTAACGCAACGGTTTAGAAAATGTAGTTGCGTTTAAATTTCGGTTTCGTTTCTAACCGATTATCTGTAGTTTTATCACAGCTATTTTCAGGCCAAAATGAACAGAATAGACAGACTTTTTGGAATATTAATCTTATTGCAGTCAAGAAAATACGTAACTGCCGAAAAAATTGCCGACCAGTTCGACATCAGTATACGTACAGTTTACCGCGATATGCGGGCGCTTGGCGAACAGGGCGTTCCCATTAGTTTTGAGCCCCATAAAGGCTACTTTATTGTACAGGGTTATTTTTTGCCACCAATTTCGTTTAATTCTGACGAGGCCAATGCGTTATTGCTGATGGAACGCTTCTTAACGGGCTTTGGCGATAAATCTATTGCGCACCATTACACGACGGCACTCAACAAGGTAAAAGGCGTGTTGCGCAGCAGCCAAAAGGAAAAGCTCGAAAACCTGAACGAAAACATTAGGCTGCAGCTGCCCGAAAGGCTGAAAAACGATACCGAATACCTTTCGGTACTCCAAAACGCCATCAGCGCCAAATGCATTGTAGAAATAGATTATAAAAACAAGAAAAGCGAAGCCAGCAAAAGAGAGGTTGAGCCAATAGGCCTGATCTTTTATGCATTTAGCTGGCATTTGATAGCCTGGTGCCACCTGCGCAACGAATATCGCGATTTCAAGGTTATCAATATCGTATCGGTTAAATGCACCGAAACCCCCTTCCGCAAAAGTGAGCACATGGCCCTGAACGACTACATGAAGATATTGCCAGTGGATTATTAAGGTATCATCATGCCTGACCTCGATTCCTGCATCTCATCAAATCGTTTTTTATGCTTTCGTTGATTTTGAAGCGCAGTTTGAAGCCTTGATTCTTTGGTCCATTTCTCATCAAGGAGAAAGGACTAGCCTGCCGGCTAGGTGGCGAAAAACAAAATGCTGCTAAAATTTTTCATCCCGAATTTCGCACTGCCATAGGGTTGTCAGTAAGCGTTCGTTACTTTGTTTAAACAAATAGCAAAACGATGAACATGATTGAACTTTTATTGACAGAATTGGCGCAAGAAGCCCAAACAACCCGTAAAATGCTGGCTTTGGTACCTGCCGACAAATTGGATTGGGCGCCACACGAAAAAAGCATGAAAATGAAAGACCTGAGCGTCCACATAGCCGAGTTGCCAACCTGGGTAACCCTGGCTTTAAAAACCGACGGCCTGGATTTTGCCACAGAGCCCTACAATCCAACCTCAGTAAGCAATGCCACCGAGTTGCTTGCCCTCTTCGAAAAAAGCTACGAAGATGGTCGTTCGAGCCTCAGCCAAGCAACAGACAAAGACCTGAGCGGCACTTGGGTTTTGCGCAACGCCGATCAGATTTATGCCACCATGACCAAGTACGAAACCATCAGACATGCCTATAGTCAAACCATTCACCACAGGGCACAGCTAGGCGTTTACCTGCGTTTGTTAAACATTCCAATTCCAGGAAGCTATGGCCCCAGTGCAGATGACCCAAGCTTTTAAATCCTGTACCTTGACAACCTTTTTGGCTACTTTGGCCCTAAGGGTTGTCAAAGTTTGGCTTGGCATTGTTTTAAACGTTGCCCGAAGCCTGATTTATTCTGAGGTTGGCCACCCGCGACTTGATTGATGGTATTTCAGCCCTAAAAATCCACAGTATACTGGTTTTGCATCAAAGATTTGATCGGCAAAACTCAGTATTGTTGCTGTTTATCGGATTAGAATTGGTTACTTTGTAAGATATTTCATAATCTTTACCCCATGTCTGATTCTACAACACGATTAAACAAATACATTAGCGAAAGCGGTTTATGCTCAAGAAGAGCGGCCGACAGGTACATTGAACTTGGCCAGGTTTTTATTAACGGACGCAAAGCTAAGGTAGGCGACAAAGTGTTTTTTGGCGATGTGGTAAGTGTAAATGGCCAAACCATTGAGCCGCAACAGGCAGAAAACACCATTCTTTTGGCTTATAACAAGCCTGTAGGCATTACCAGCACCACCGAAGCGAAGATCAAAGACAACATTGTAGATCATGTAAACCACAGCGAGCGGGTATTCCCGATTGGCCGGTTGGACAAAGACTCGCAAGGTCTTATCTTTTTAACCAACAATGGCGACCTGGTTAACAAAATACTTCGTGCAGGCAATAACCACGAAAAAGAATATGTGGTTACCGTAAACAAACCCCTTACCGATCAGTTTATTGAAGGCATGGGCAAGGGTGTACCGGTTTTGGGCGTGATGACCAAAAAGTGCAAGGTAACCAAAGAAGCAGCCAATGTTTTCAGAATCGTGCTTGTACAAGGCCTCAACAGGCAAATCCGTCGCATGTGCGAGCATTTTGGCTATGAGGTAACGAAACTGGAGCGCGTTCGGATCATGAACATCACCTTAAAGGGCATTCCGGTCGGCGATTGGCGCGAGCTTACGCCAGAAGAGTTGGCGCAAATTACTAAACAATTGGCCAAGTCGAGTTCTGAGAAACCTGCAACCCCTAAAAAAGAAAACCAAAGATCGGCCGCTCCAAAGACCGAAAAACCCGCACAGCGCTTTGGCAAAGAGAAAACCCCAGCCGCAAAAGGCAAGGCCAAAGCCAATGGTGGCCCAAGCAAATCAAATACCACAGGAAGCGACTGGTTTAAATCTGGACCCAACAGAAGGCCTACCCGACCAGGCAAAGGCAAATCGGGCGCACCCGCAGCCAAAACCCGCAGCCCCAAAAGATAATTTAATACCGATGTCAAAAAGTTCAGGTTTGGGCGTCATTTTATCAACGAACCCATTGCTAACGAACTAATATGAGTATCTTTGCACCGTAACATGCTTAGCACGAAGAAAATAGATATCCGTTCGCTTGATTTGGCGCAATTGCAGCAGCACTTTGCCGAAATGAAAGAGCCCGCCTACCGAGCAAAACAGGTTTACCAATGGCTTTGGGAAAAATCGGCACGTAGCTTTGACGAAATGAGCAACCTGTCTAAAGACCTGCGTAAAAAGCTTTCAGACAATTATACCATTAACGTAGTCGAGATCAACAGCGCACAGTTTAGCAACGACCATACCATCAAAAACGCCTTCCGTTTGTACGATGGTAACATTGTAGAAGGCGTACTGATTCCTACCGACGAAAGGATGACAGCCTGCGTAAGCTCGCAAGTGGGCTGCAGCCTCACCTGCAAGTTTTGTGCAACCGGCTATATGGACCGCAAACGTAACCTTAACGCCGACGAAATTTACGATCAGGTGGTGCTGATTGACCAACAGGCTAAAAAGAACTACAATATTCCCTTAACCAACATCGTATACATGGGCATGGGCGAACCATTGCTTAACTATGCCAACGTATTGAAATCTATTGAACGAATTACCGCTCCCGATGGGCTGAACATGTCGTACAAGCGAATTACCGTTTCTACTGCAGGCATTGCCAAAATGATCAAAAAACTGGGCGATGATGGCGTAAAGTTCAACCTGGCCCTGTCGCTACACGCCGCCAACGATAGCAAGCGACACGAAATCATGCCTATTACCGAACACAATTCGTTAAAGGCATTGGCCGAAGCCTTGAAATACTATTTCTCCAAAACCAAAAATCCGGTTACCTACGAATACATCGTCTTCAATAATTTTAACGACGAAATACAGGATGCCATGGAGCTGGCCAAATTTTGCAAGCACGTGCCTTGCAAGGTAAACCTCATCGAGTACAACCCTATTCAATTTGCCGATTTCATCAATGCCGAAGGCGACAAAATAGATGCTTTTGCCAATTACCTGCGCAGCCAGGGCATCAACACCAACATCAGGAGAAGCCGTGGCAAAGATATCGATGCAGCCTGCGGACAGCTGGCTGTAAAAGAAACGGCTTAAATTTTCGCAAATGTATTCGGCGTATGCCAACAATTGCTTAAATTGTAGGTATGATAGCCATCAAGCGCTTAGCTGAAGATACGATCAACCTGCTCTTCCCATTGCTCTGCAATGCTTGTGGCACGCATTTGCATTATGGCGAAAAAGAAATCTGCAGCCATTGCCTTTACGACCTTCCCTACACCGATTTCCATTTATATCCAGATAACCCGGTAGCAAAACAATTTTGGAGCCGTATACCTTTTAACGCGGCCACGGCGATGCTCTATTTTAAGAAAGGCAACAAAGTGCAACAATTAATGCACGGCCTTAAGTACAAAGGCAAAACCGAAACAGGCAGACTGTTGGGCCATCTTTTAGGCCAAAAACTGCTTCAAAATCCAGCATATGCCGGTATCAGCGCCATTGTGCCTGTACCTTTGCATGCGCGCAAAGAAAAACAAAGGGGCTACAACCAAAGCCTGTTCATTGCCAAGGGCATAGCCGAAGTTTTGGATGTTCCGGTAAAAAATGCTAACTTATTACGCCAAAAGGCCACCAGCAGCCAAACCAAAAAATCGAGATATACCCGGTACGAGAACATGGAATCGGTTTTTGAGGTGAGGCATCCTGAAGAACTAAAAGACGGGCATATTCTTTTGGTCGACGACGTAATTACCACCGGATCAACACTAGAAGCCTGCGGCCAAACGTTATTAAACATTGGTGTTAAAAAATTAAGTATAGCTACCCTTGCTTTTGCAGAATAAGATGAGAATAAAACTACTGCTTCTGAGTATCTTAACCAGCCTGATCTTTGCGGCCTGCAACAAGGACGAGGAGCTGACGCTAGACTTGGATGCCAAACTCAACTTCTCATCAGACAGCGTGTTATTTGATACGGTTTTTACAGCAGTAGGCTCAAGCACCAGGAGATTAAAAATCTACAACCGAAACTCGAGGGCCATTAACCTCAACCAAATCCGTCTAAGCGGAGGCAACAATTCGGCTTTTAGCCTGAACATTAACGGACAGGCGGTTTCAGAAACCAATAACCTCAAAATAAACGGCAACGATTCGATCAACGTCTTTGTCAAAGTCAACATCAACCCAACCCAGCAAGACCTCCCTTTTATTGTGCAGGATTCGATTTTGTGCTATTTTAACGGCAAAAAGCAACGCATTGCACTGGTGGCCTACGGACAGAATGCGGTGTTTATCAACAGCGCCACCATTAAGAACAATACGGTTTGGAACAGCAAGCTACCCTACATCATCTACAAATCGCTCACCGTAGCCGAAAACACCAACCTGACCTTAGAGCCGGGCACCAAAATCCTGTTTCATGGCAACTCTACCATGAGTATTAAAGGCACCTTAACCGCGCTGGGCACCAAGGCCGATAGCGTTGTATTTGCCAGCGATCGGCTGGAAAAGCTGTACAGCAACGAAACCGGGCAGTGGAATGGTATCCATTTCTATCCCGAAAGCAAAAATTCGCGTATCAATTATGCAGTCATCAAAAATGGCATTACCGGCATTACCGTCGATTCGCTATCGGTAAACGACCAGCCCAAGCTGCTATTAACCAACACCATTATCAAAAACATGGAGGTGGTAGGCTTTTTGGGCTATCAAACAGACCTCACCGCCTTCAACAATCTTTTCTTTAACTGTGGCCAATACCTGCTTTACGGCGTGGGTGGTGGCAAATACAACCTTAAACAAAATACTTTTGCAGGCTACAACCCCTACTTTGCACGGAAAACAGCGGCCGTATACTTCTCTGATTATATCAGCAATACACAATCGGGCAACCTGAACATCGATTTTTACAACAATATTGTATGGGGAAGCTTGAGCAATGAGTTTCTGATCGACAAAAAAGTTGCCAATACACTATTAACGGCTACCGTAAAAAACAACCTGCTCAAAATCAATACAAACACCTTAAACGACACCAACCTGCTGAACAGCGATCCACTATTTATCAATGCTGATGCCGGAAATTTCAGGCTGGCCAAGGGCAGTCCGGCCAACAACAAGGGCTTTGATTTGAGCAACGACAGCTATTTCAATGCTTACCTGAACAAAGATTTAAACTATAAGTTAAGAATATTTCCCTCAGAATTAGGTTGTTACGAAAATAATTAAAAATTTTATTGCCCATTTTAAAACAATTGGCACTTGCTCGCGTTTATTATATCGAGAGCGTTAATTTAGATGGTAAGGGTCGATATTTTTTAGGAAATATCGGCCCTTTACTTTTTAAGGAAGTTATGGAGCACCTGTTTAATTTCTTCTGGATTAAACGGCTTTAAAACGTGTCCGTTCATGCCACAATCCCTAAATTTCATGTTTTCGTTATGCAAGGTAGATGCCGTTAAGGCAATAATGGGCAGGTTCTTGTAATAAGCGCCCGGAATTTCGCGAACTATGCGCGTGGTATCAAAACCATCAATGCCCGGCATACGGATATCCATAAATACCAGGTCGTATGTGTTGTCCATGATTTTGCGGATCGCTTCTTCGCCATTGGAGGCAAAATCGATATCCAAGCCCCATTTGCTCAAAAATCTTTTGGCAATCAGGATATTCACCTCGTTATCGTCAACCACCAAGATGTGTTTGCCCGTAAAAAGGCTAGGCAAGGCATGAGGCACTTGAACTTTTTCAGGTTGCTCCAGCAATTTGAAGCTAATTTCGAAACAGAACACCGTTCCCTTGCCTTCTACGCTTTGCACCTCTATTTCCGATTGGTAGAGCTTGATCAGTTTTTTGGTAATGGCCAAACCCAGTCCCGTACCTCCGTATTTTCGCGAAATATCAGTTCTGGCCTGGGTAAATGTTTCAAAAATATAAGACTGCTTTTCTTTGGGAATACCGATGCCATTATCCGCAACTTCAAAATAAATCAAGGCTTCGTCTGGCGTTTGCTGTTTGAGCTTAAGCGTAAACTCAACTTTTCCATGATCGGTAAACTTGATGGCATTGCCCAATAGGTTCATCACAATCTGGTAGAGCCTTGTTTTATCGCCCAGCAAGGGTTCGGGTATCTTGTCGTCGTAAGTCAGCAGCAACTGGTTTCCTTTTTTGCCGGCGGCCACCTGTAGCGAGTTGACAATGTCTACACAAAGCGTGTGCAAGTCGAAGGGCAAGGCTTCCAATTGCAGGTTTCCGGTTTCTATTTTGGTAAAGTCGAGGATATCGTTGATGATGTTGAGCAGGTTTTCTCCCGAGAACTTCAGGATGTTCAGGTCGTCAATCTGCGAATCTTTGGGTTCGTTTTCCAACAACAAATGCGTCATTCCGATAACAGCATTGAGCGGCGTACGTATTTCGTGGCTCATCACCGAGAGAAACATCTCTTTGGCTTCGCTCAGTTGCAGGGCCTGTTCCCTGGCCTCTACCATTTCGCGCTCCACCTGTTTGCGTTGCGTAATGTCGTAAATAAGCTCTACCTGGCGCTCTAATTGTCCGTTGGCATTGATGATCGGCGTATTGGCCACCGAAAGCCAGATAGGTGTGCCGTCTTTTTTATGCGCCAAAACCTCAATGGTATAGGCTTGCTTGTTGTTGGCCTTTTTACGCGATTTAAGGATCAGTTCCTTGTCGGTTTCGGGCGTAGAAAGCACATCGCCCAGCATTTTGCCCGAAAGCTCAGCCAGCGAATAGCCTATTAGGCTTTCCAAGGCATCGTTTATCCAGGTAATTTCTCCTTTCTCGTTCGAAATGGTAACGCCAGTATTGGTTTTGCTGGCCACCAGCGACAGCACCTGCAGCTCTTCTTCGGCCTTTTTCTTTTCAGTAATATCGATGATGATTTCTACCTCGGTTTCTACCTTACCTTCATCATTTAGCACTACCGTATTGTAGATGGACAGCCAAATGGGTTGTTTATCTTTACGGTAGGCCAGAATATCGACGGTAAAGGACTGCTTTTGCTGGGTAAGCTGGCGTGCTTTTTCAATAAGCGACCAATCGGTTTCTGGACCGCGAATCAAATCGCCCAAAGGCTTGCCCTTTACTTCTTCGAGGGTAAAGCCGGTAATTTTCTCAAAAGCATCATTAACCCAAATGGCATTGTTGTTGGCATCGTTAATTACCACGCCATTATTTACCTTGCTGGCCACGAACGACAGCTGGGTCAATTCGTTTTCCACCTTTTTGCTTTCGGTAATATCCCTGCCATAGCAATACCAGCGATTGTCTTTGGCCACCATGTTCCAGCCCATCCATTTCACCTGGTTGTACTTGCTTACCAGCCTAAAATCGATACTGAACTGTTTCTCGCCACTTCGCAATCCATCTTCGATCGCGTAAACGGTTCTGTCTACATCTTCACGCAGGCAGTAATCCCACATGCTCTGGCCAATGGTTTCCTCAACGGTATATTGCAACAGCGAGGTTACCGCATCGTTGATAAAAAGAATAGCCCCATTCCGGTCTAAAATACAATGGATTTCGGGCGAAACCGTAAAGATATCGACAAACTCATCAAAACGTTTGGTTTGGGCTTCGAGCTGGGCATTTTTTCTTTTAAGCGCCAGTTGAGCTACCACCTGTACTGCCAGGGTAGACAGGGCTTCGAGCTGGTGTTCGTTAAGGCTTCGGGGCTGTACATCGAGCAGGCAAAGGCAGCCCAAGGCAAACCCTTCGCTGTCTTTTAGCGGTGCACTGGCGTAAAACCTAATGTGGGCGTCGCTATTAACCAATGGATGGCTCGACAATTCTGGTTCCTGCCTTACATCTGGCATCAAAAAAATATGATCGGCCATCATGGTATACTGGCAAATGGTTACCGTTCTAGGCAACTTTCTATGCTCAGCTTCTACACCTACGGCCGATTTCAGGATCACGCTGTCGCGATCAACAAAAGACACGTAGGCAATAGGCACATTGGCAATCTGCGCCGCAAGCTTCACCAAATTGTCGAGCTCATGCTCCAGTCCGTCTCCCAAAATATCATAAGAATACAGGGCAGCAAGGCGCTGTTCTTCTTGTTCAGGAGAATAGGGAGATTGGTTGAACATTGCTTAAAAGCTTATTTATAAAGCGGGAAGCGACTGGTTAAGGCTTGTACCTGTTGTTTGACCTGGTTAAGATTATTCTCGTCTTCCGGATTGCTCAATACCTGGTCTATCAGGTCTACAATCTGTCCCATTTCGCTTTCTTTTAGTCCCCTGGTAGTAATGGCCGCCGTACCTACACGCATGCCCGAGGTTACAAACGGCGACTTATCATCAAAAGGAACCATATTTTTGTTAACCGTAATATCTGCCTTCTCCAATGCATTTTCGGCCAGCTTACCGGTAATGCCCTTGTTGCGCAGGTCGATCAGCATCAAATGGTTGTCTGTTCCGCCAGAAATGATACCATAACCTTTGGCTACAAAAGCTTTGGCCATGGCCTGTGCATTGGCACCAACTTGTTTAATGTAGGTGAGGTAATCGTCGCTAAGCGCTTCGCCAAAGGCAATGGCTTTAGCGGCAATGATATGCTCTAGCGGACCGCCTTGAGTGCCTGGAAAAACCGCCATGTCTAAAATGGCCGACATCATTTTGATTTCGCCTTTTGGCGTTTTGTGTCCCCAAGGATTTTCAAAATCCTGCCCCATCATGATCATGCCACCACGCGGACCGCGCAAGGTTTTATGGGTAGTGGTAGTAACGATATGGCAATGTGGCAACGGATTATTCAACAAGCCTTTGGCAATAAAACCTGCTGGATGAGAAATATCGGCCAACACCAAGGCGCCAATCTGATCGGCTACCTTGCGGATAAAAGCATAATCCCATTCTCTTGAATAGGCAGAGGCACCGCAGATAATCAATTTTGGCTTTTCGGCTAGGGCAACTTCCTCCAATTTGGCATAGTCGATCAAGCCATCTTCTTTTTTAACACCGTAAAAGTGTGGCTGATACAATTTACCAGAAAAGTTAACCGGCGAACCATGGGTCAAGTGGCCACCGTGCGACAGGTCGAAGCCTAAGATTTTATCGCCAGGCTGGATAACGGCCAGCATAACCGCCGCATTGGCTTGTGCGCCCGAATGGGGCTGTACATTTACCCATGCGGCTCCAAAAAGCTGTTTTGCTCTTTCGATAGCTAAATTTTCGATGTCATCTACCACTTGGCAGCCCCCATAATAACGTTTGCCCGGCAAGCCTTCGGCATATTTGTTGGTTAATACCGAACCTGCTGCTTCCATTACCTGTTTGCTCACAAAGTTTTCGGATGCGATAAGCTCAAGACCATGCTCCTGTCTATCTAATTCTTTGTTAATTAGATCAAAAATTATAGTATCTCGTTTCATTATGGGAAAAGTATTTTTGGTAAAAATACTAAATTATTGCTGAATTTTAGCGCCAAAACCAGAGCCTTTGCGAGGCAATAATAAATTGCCGTTTTTTCTTGATGTTCACATTTTTTACTAAATTTAATCTCTTATCTAATTTATTAAAAATGAAAAAATTAGCGTTTCTTACCGTTGTATTATGGATAGCTTTGTTTGCAACCAGTTGCAATAAAGAAAATACAACCGCCAAAGCCAACCTGAGTTACAGCTTTGGCGTCAGTAACCTGTATGCCTCTTTAGGCAGCACCGCTGCAACCAGTGGCATGCCTGTAGCCCAGGGAACAAATGGCAGCATCAATTGGACAAGCATGTCGCTTAATATTGCCAAGATCGTGTTCAAGGCCAGCCATGCCGGATCAAATGTAGCCTTCGAATCGATGAACTTCAATGCTATTAATCCCTTGCAAGTGGGTATCGTGAAAGGCACTGTTGCTATTCCTGCCGGCGTATACGAAAATGTTAAATTCAATTTAAGCCTGGCAGAAAATGCCGCCGTGCCTACTTTTACGCTTAACGGCACCTATATTGAGGCCAGTGGCACGCAGATACCAGTTTCTGTGCAATTTACACAATCGCAGGCACTCGACTTCGAAGCCAAACGTATTGAGGTGGTAGCTGGCGACTACATCGCCAATGTTTCCATCAAAATCAATCAGCTGGTAACCGGCCTAACCAGAAACGACTTTGGCCAAACCACGCGCACAGGCAACAATAACGCCATTGTAGTAACCAGCACCACTAACAGAGCACTATACGAGAAGCTGATGGCCAACTTGGCATCGACCATTAGTTTTGATGTGGCCAAGAAATAAAACAGGCATTGGTTAGGATGAAATTTGAAACGATTCTTGATAAAAGTATTAAACAAAATGCCGTAATTTGTACTTTTTATATACGGCATGGAAATTAAGACTGGAGCTTTACTATCTACTATCAATTATCCCGCTGATTTAAAGCGATATAGTGAACAAGATTTAGAGCAAATTTGCCAAGAGCTACGCCAATACATCATCGATGTAGTTAGCATTAACGGCGGGCATTTTGGAGCAAGTTTAGGTGTGGTAGAGCTCACGGTTGCCTTACATTATGCCCTGAACACTCCTTATGATAAATTGGTATGGGATGTGGGCCATCAGGCATATGGACACAAGATCCTTACCGGTAGAAGAAACCAGTTCCATACCAACCGTATTCTAAATGGCATTAGCGGCTTTCCTAAAATAAGCGAAAGCGAATATGATACTTTTGGCGTAGGCCACTCTTCAACTTCAATTTCGGCTGCTTTGGGCATGGCCGTGGCCTCCCATTACAAAGGCGAAAAAGACAGGCAACACGTAGCCGTAATTGGCGATGGCGCCATGACCGCAGGCTTGGCCTTTGAAGGCTTGAACCATGCCGGCATCGAAAATTCCAATCTATTGGTAATTTTGAACGACAACTGCATGTCTATCGACCCTAATGTGGGCGCCCTAAAAGAATATTTAACCAGCATCACCACCTCTAAATCGTACAACCGTTTCAGAGACGATGTTTCGAATGTATTGACCAAGCTTTCAGAACTTGGGCCCAATGCACACAAGTACGTTAAAAAGATAGAAAAAAGCATCAAAGGCACTTTGTTAAGGCAAAGCAACCTTTTCGAAGCACTCAATTTCAGGTATTTTGGTCCTGTTGACGGACATGATGTTAAAAAATTAGCTTCAGTAATCAAAGACCTGAGCGCAATTCCGGGACCGAAACTATTACACTGCATCACGGTAAAAGGCAAGGGATTTGCACTGGCCGAAAAAGACCAAACCAAATGGCATGCACCAGGTTTGTTTGATAAAATTACCGGCGAAATTAAAAAACCAGTAGTAGATAAGCCGCAGCCACCTAAATATCAGGATGTTTTCGGGCATACCCTAGTAGAGCTGGCCGAAAGCAACCCGAAAATCGTGGGTATCACTCCGGCAATGCCTTCGGGATCATCAATGAACATCATGATGAAAGCCATGCCCAATCGCGCTTTCGATGTGGGGATTGCCGAACAACACGCGGTAACTTTCTCGGCGGGTTTGGCTACGCAGGGGTTGGTACCTTTTTGCAATATCTATTCGAGCTTTATGCAAAGGGCTTACGACCAGGTTATCCACGACGTAGCTATACAGAACCTGAATGTAGTGTTTTGTTTAGACAGAGCCGGTTTGGCTGGTGCCGATGGCGCTACACATCACGGCGCCTATGATTTGGCCTACATGCGTTGCATTCCGAATATGGTTGTGGCCTCTCCTATGAATGAAGAGGAACTCCGCAACCTGATGTATACTGCCCAGCAAGAAAACATCGGCCCGTTTACCATCAGGTATCCACGCGGCAATGGCGTTATGCCCGACTGGAAACGTCCGTTTAAGGCACTGGAAATTGGCAAGGGCCGCAAAATCTGCGATGGCGAAGATGTAGCTATCCTAACCATTGGTCATGTAGGCAATTTTGCCGTAGAAGCCTGTAAAGAACTCAACAGCGAAGGCATACATCCTGCACATTACGATTTGCGCTTTGTAAAACCTTTAGACGAAGTCCTGCTACACGAAGTATTTAAGCGTTATGCCAAAATAGTAACTGTAGAAGACGGTTGTTTACAAGGCGGGATGGGCAGTGCCGTATTGGAATTTATGGCTGATCACAACTACAAGGCCGACGTCATCCGATTGGGCATTCCTGACGAATTTATAGAACACGGCGAACAGCCTGAACTTTGGGCACTTTGTGGCTATGATACACAAGCCATTATCGAAACTGTAAAAAAAGTAGCGATAAGCCGTACCACTAAAACAATGGCCTCTTAAGCCCTCTAACCTAAAGAATATACATTTTACCGCGTTTTGGAAAAACATTCAAAAATATACGTTGCAGGCCATAGAGGAATGGTGGGTTCTGCCATTTATCGCAAATTGCAAAAAGAAGGATATACCAACCTAATTGCCAGAAAATCTGACGAGTTAGACTTGAGGAACCAACAAGCTGTTGCCGACTTCTTCGCCAACGAAAAACCCGAATATGTGTTTTTGGCTGCGGCCAAAGTTGGTGGCATTGTAGCAAATAACACTTATCGCGCAGATTTTTTGTATGAAAATCTAGCCATCCAAAACAATGTCATTCATTCGGCTTATATAAATGAAGTTAAGAAGCTCATGTTTTTGGGTTCTAGCTGTATCTACCCTAAATTAGCTCCTCAGCCATTAAAGGAGGATTACTTATTGACTGGATTGCTGGAAGAAACCAATGAGCCCTATGCCTGTCTCTTATACACATCTAAAAGGGGGGGGGGGGGGGGGGGGGGGGGGGGGGGGGGGGGGGGGGGGGGGGGGGG
>NZ_JAELUC010000170.1 GCF_016429155.1 Pedobacter sp. ASV12
CCCCCCCCCCCCCCCCCCCCCCCCCCCCCCCCCCCCCCCCCCCCCCCCCCCCTTTTTAGATGTGTATAAGAGACAGCTTTAAAGATTTCCATTAAACAGGAATTCTTGAAAGATCTGGTGGAGTGCCCATTATCGGAGCACGACCGTCTGCAGTACCGTCTTTTTTATAGTGATAGCCATCAAAATACCCCCCATTAAAATAGTAGTTCACATTCCCCAAAAATCCAGTGAAGGGTTCACGTTTAGGAGCCTTGCCTACGATATCAATTGTCATGAGATTAATAACTTTCCGAGTTGTATCCATCCCAAGTTCATCACCAAACATCAGCGGATTGTTTAATACATAATTATAGGGATTCGTCTCATGATGGTTCTCTGCCATTATATCCACCGAATTCCATCTCCCAATCACCGGATCATAAAACCTTGCGCCGTAGTCATACTGTTCAAGCTCCTCCTGCAATTCCTTTCCATTGTAAAGATACTTGTTGTTGCCCGCAGCTGCAACCCTCCTCATCCCGAAGGCATAGTAGTCGTCGGCCTGCAGGGGCTGCAGCTGGCCCGTAACCGGGTGCCTGTTAAAGGTATACCGCACGTTGCCCAGGTGGTCCGTCAGGTTGTATTCGTAGCTGTAGCTGCCCCCGCCTCTGCGTGCAAGCCCCTCTTCGGTCTGGATGAAGTCGATAACCACATTGGTGTATTGATACTGCCTACTTAATCTGTTCGTTCCAGCAACATAAGGTTAATTTGTTTGGTTGTGCGGAATGTGGATTGCAAACTCTATGGGGTTAAAATTTCGGCAAGCGTATAGGCCTTAACTTTTTTGCGGAGCAGTGCGTTCATTTCAAAATCTTATTTCAAGCTAAAGTAGGGAAAAATACAATGATAAAATAATGGCTGGTTAAAGATGTGAGTTATCAAAGCGTATTTTCGAACCTATCAAGAATTGTGCTAGTCTGTGTGCCACAGACCAAGGAATTAGAGCCTTGTACCGAATCATGAGCTTCCAGCTCTTCCAGTAGCTCCTCGCCACTGTACAGGTATTTGTTCTCCAGCGATACTGGGCTCCCTACGGACTTCCTCAGGCTGAAGGGATAACAGATTGGAGCGAACTTGTTTTACCAGGTAATCTGTGAGCTACAGACCAAGGAGTTAGAGCTAGGCTTTGAATATTATATGATGAGTGCTACAAGTTCGCACTAGCTTGGCAGATCCCCTTTAAAAAAACTTCCATATCTAGCAGATAGCCGCTTGCATCTTCAATAGTCGTGCAATTTCCTTTTGTTGCGTTTAAAATTTCCAAAGGGGTCCAATAGTCATACCATCGTTTAACAAGTTCTTCGTCCTTGAATTCTCCGGCATATAAAGCTCCTTCTAATCTATCCACCAAATCAAGGTATTGAAGATTTCCTTTACGGAAATCTTCAATAGATTTAAGCATTGTTTTCCAAAGCCTTAATTGATGTTCGCTAAATCGCATATCTTAATTTCCTGTTTTAAATACAGTAATCACACGTGTTCCTGCTGGATTTGTAATTACCCTAACATTTTCAGAAGTCCTTACAACTTCTGCAGCTGGCTCGTAACCGGGTGCCTGTTGAAGGTGTACCGCACGTTGCCCAGGTGGTCCGTCAGGTTGTACTCGTAGCTGTAGTTGCCCCGCTGTTTCTTGAGAACCCTCCTCGGTTGGGATAAAATCGATAAAGCCGTTGAGTATTGGATATCTCTCACATAATTTTGGTTATTCTTGTAGCACTATTAACCTTCATCATCTTTGTCGAAATAGACATAGCTATCCTATATAGTTGAGCTATAAGTCAATGAATAATAAAAGGCGAGATTGCAAATCCAAACCAATGAGAAAACATACGGACTGTAAACAACAAAGTCCAGCAGTTTAACACCGCTGGCTTATAATTTATCTCTTTATATCTATATTATATTTATTCAATGTATCTATAAACGCTTCGTAGCTTAATCTTCTGTCAATGGTATCTCCTTTACGATAATACCAGACATACCAATGATTTTTAGCTTTATAATCATATCTGGCATCAATTACTATCCCCTTATCTTCTATAACGAAGTAATCTGCCTCCTTCTCAATATTGGTCAACCAATCCATCTGCACACGTTTTTTCAAGTG
>NZ_JAELUC010000171.1 GCF_016429155.1 Pedobacter sp. ASV12
CCCCCCCCCCCCCCCCCCCCCCCCCCCCCCCCCCCCCCCCCCCCCCCCCCCCTTTTTTAGATGTGTATAAGAGACAGGGTAAATACATCTCCAATATCATTTAATGACACGGGGTCTACAAAACTTGGGATTACGCATTTTTGGCAAAATACAACAACTTTTAGGTTAGTTGAACTAAAACAAGGCATTCCTGCGTTGCCTTGTTTGCGTTATGAGAGCAAAACCAGAAAACCAATGCATCATGGATATCCACAAAATCCTGTTTCGATTGGCGAACACATAAAAAAGAAAAGAATGGACCTAAAGCTTTTTCAGAGTGATGTAGCGAAGATTTTTAGGGTAAGTACTGATTGCTTGACTTACTGGGAAAACAACAGAAGTAATCCGCAGATTATATTCTATCCGAAAATTATCGAATTCTTGGGCTACAGTCCGTTATACTTTGACGAAACAACGCTTTGTGGACAAATTAAGGCCTACCGTTACAAGAAGGGAATTACTTCCACGAAGTTTGGAAATCTCCTGAAAGTTGACGCATCGACGGTAACAGAGTGGGAAAATGGTACCCGTGTCCCGGCTCCAAAACATTTGCTAAAACTCGAAATTTTGTTGGATAAGGTCAATAAATCCTGATTGCTATTTTTTATTGATCAATTGAAAAAACCATTTTGTTTGACACGAAAATGGCAATATTTAATGCCTATAGCCAAACGAAACAATTCCTGGCCCCCAGAACCAGAATGCTTGCTGCCTATTATGTCACAAAGATCAGGGAAGCAATAGACAGGTAAATAGCAGGCATGGCCTTGTAGCCGATGTCGATCAGTCCGAAATGAGGGGGTCACTTTCGCTATGCGCGAAGGGCTTACTTTCCTTTGGCGAACAGCAGCGAAACTGGTGCTAGGCAGGGGGCGCTTTGAAGTGTTGTCAAAGGGCGGTTTATTGTTGTTTATCTACTTTAGCTATAATAGGCACTATTTGCTTTTGGATGCCTGACAGATTGAATGTATATATAAGTTATTGCCACAGGTATTTCGTAAGCCACTCCCTATCATTATTCAATATACTAAATGCCGTCAAGCGGATTGCCCAAGCTCTACAGTTTTGATTTCACCAATCGCATATCCACAAAGGAAATAAGTGATACATTTAAAGTTGTGCAGGGTCTTTATTGCCCAATTTTCTTTTTTTTTACCCAAACTCTACAGTTTTGATTTCACCAATCGCATATCCACAGAGGAAATATGTGATACATTTAAAGTTGTGCAGGGTCTTTATTGCCCAAATTTCTTTTTTTTTACCCGTTTTTGCCCGTTAACTTTTGGTTAAATGGCGTCTGCGACACGAATAACAATTATTTGATGTTTTGGAACCTGTTTTGGGTTGTGATCGGTACTATCTACAGTCCATTCTTTCACCCTATGAGATTGGGTAGATAGATTTTTTATAGATTATCCCCTGAGTTAATTATCATCCCCTGTTGTTCAGCATCATGTCAAGATGTTATGGTGTTATTTGCTCAATTTTTTAACCAAGCAGTATAATTAAATTATCTATGAAGAAAACACTACTTATTGCCTTTTCCCTATTGCTATGTATCTCCATTGTTTCGGCCCAACAAAAAATAAAGGACGGAACCATTAACAACACCAATCTGCCAAATAAAGATGCGCTGTTAGACCTTGAAAGCAACAACAAGGGGTTGTTGCATGCCAGGGTTTCCTTGGTTAAAACCAGCGATGCAGCCCCTTTAACTGCTCATGTGGCAGGGATGATGGTTTATAATACTGCGACAATAAACGATGTTGTTCCCGGGATTTATTACGATGACGGAAGTAAATGGATTTTTGTGAAATCGGCTCCAGGAACCATCAATGTAGAAGGACAACCCGGAAAAACAGGTGCGCCAGGAACGCCTGGGCAACCTGGTGGACCTGGGGCCGGTGTTACCATCGTGACCAACGACAGCGGCACCTGGGTCTACAACCCTACAACAAATACCTGGACCAACATCAACGGTCCGAAGGGGGATAAAGGCGACAAGGGCGATGCCGGCGTGGTTGGCGTTCAGGGCCTTCCGGGCACTTCTGGCACGCCGGGTACGCCTGGTTCCGGCCAGCCCGGCGCTCCCGGCGCTGGCATCA
>NZ_JAELUC010000172.1 GCF_016429155.1 Pedobacter sp. ASV12
TGATCGAAACCTGTTCAAACAAGCTAGATTACTATATCCAAAAAACGCTGCAATACTACAAAAACAATAAAACCGTTACCGATATTAATGAAGTCGACTTTAAAAAGCTGATCAAGGAACTGATCGAAGTGTATGCCTATACCGATAAGGATACGCAATTTATCGTTCAGGTAGATCAGCCTGTTAGCTTTCGCGGGGATCTGTTTAGGATAGAAGTCATATTGGGTAACCTGATTTCGAATGCCATTAAATACCAAAGGGCAGCCGAACTCAACAAAAAAGTGAATATTGATGTAGAAGTAACTCCGGAGGCCGTTCAAATTAACATCACCGATAACGGAATGGGCATTTTAAATGAGCATCTCGAAAAGATTTTTACCCAGTTTTTTAAAGGCAAAGTACACCATGGCAGCGGTATGGGCTTATTTATCGTTAAAGAAGCACTCAACAAAATTGACGGCCGGATTTCAGTAAATTCCGATGTCAACCGCGGTACTACATTTAAAATCGTTATTCCAAATGTCAAATAAACCCAAAAGAGTAATGATGATCGATGATAATGAGATTGATCTAAAAATCAATTCCAAGTTGATCAACATTACGAATTTATTTGAAGATATTATCATCTGTAATTCGGCAGAAGCTGGTTTGGAATACCTACGCAAACATTTGCAGGACCAGCAACAGTTGCCAGAATTTATTTTACTGGATATTCAAATGCCCGATATGGATGGCTTTGATTTTTTGGAAGAATTTAAGCGTTTCCCTAAATCTTTTACCGACACCTGCCCGGTAGCCATGCTTTCCTCCACCCTCGATTTTGGCGATATCCAAAAAGCCGAAGCCAACCCCTACGTTATCAAGCTGCTTAAAAAACCGCTCCTGCCAACCGATTTGGAAAAACTCATCTAAACAACCTACGGCTTTTAACCTCGTCAAACCTTTAGCTTTTTGAATTGTTTATATTCGAGTAACTAAAAGTATTTGTTATGGAATACAACGAAAACATAGCTGGTTTAGGCAAAAACCATGATCGGGAAGCAAAACCCCACGATTTGGCCAAAAAGCAAAGCGAGGCAAAGCCAGCTACAGAAAATTTGGACAATCAGCCATACAGCATCAACAAAAAGCAAAGAGACCAATCACATAAAGATATCGAGCAAATCCATCAACAGGCTCATGACTATGCCAGAGAAGAGCATGAAAAGGCCGATAAATGGGAAGACACTTCAAGTGCAAAAGACCAGCAGCCTAAATAAGATCGTCAGCTGGCCGACAGCCATTTCTTAAATCGCTTTGCGCGATCTTTGCTTACAGTTACCTGGTTTTCATAGTGGATGTGCAGGGTCAGTTCCAATTTGCCAAAAGAAAGGGCCGTAATTTTCTTGACCACTTCTTTGTTTACAATCTGTTTACGGTTCACCTGAAAAAAGTCGGAACTGTTGAGTAAAGCGTTGATTTCCTTTAGAGAAAGACTTAAAATATGGCTTTCTCCATTGCGCATAATCAGCCAGTTAATCTGGCTAATCTGGTCTATAACCGCTATTTGGCCAACCTTAATGGACAACTGTCCTCCCTTGTGGTTAATCAGTATCCTCTTGTCTTTTGACAGCAGCTCCTGTTGTTGCAAATAATTCCGTTTAATTGCCCAGGCCTGGTTATTGAAATAAACCAATAAATAAAATCCGTTAATAAGCGCCAAGTAGAGCACTACAATGGGCAATTCAAACATGAAGTACCCCCTATCCACAATATTCTCACCAAAAAACCAAAAATAAAAAGCCGTCATTGCTATAACAAGTAATGTAGGCAATAACAGGCCCAGCAATATTTGCCAGGTTATACGACCTAGGCTATTATTGGCCAGTTTTGGGTGTTTGTCTAAAAAACCAGAGAGCTTGGCTAGGCCTAAAGCCATTCCATAAGATAGAAATAGCGTATAAACCCTGTCTCTTATACACATCTAAAAAGGGGGGGGGGGGGGGGGGGGGGGGGGGGGGGGGGGGGGGGGGGGGGGGG
>NZ_JAELUC010000173.1 GCF_016429155.1 Pedobacter sp. ASV12
CCCCCCCCCCCCCCCCCCCCCCCCCCCCCCCCCCCCCCCCCCCCCCCCCCCCCCCCCCCCCCCCCCCCCCCCCCCCCCCCCCCCCCCCCCCCCCCCCCCTCTTCCCCCCCCCCCCCCCCCCCACACCCACCCATGTCGTGGTTCGTCGGCAGCGTCAGATGTGTATAAGAGACAGATAGAATAGAAGAGTATCAAAAACGAATGGTAGGTCAAGTATTGCCTCAAAGAAAAAAAGGAGGCAGTAGAGGTGAAGTAGATAATTTTATTCTTTCTATTGACCTTCTGCACCATACTAAAAAGGGTGCAATGGTTTATATCACAGATGATAAAAAAGCAATAAAAGGAAAAATTGGGGAATGGATTCCGGCATTTCCCGGAGTTCAGATGTGGACATCTTATGATGTCTTGTTGTTCTTATATGCACATAATGTTATACCTACAAAAGCGATAGCTGTAAATTTGATACGAGATTTAAATGCAGTAACAACTAAGTATGAACCTAGAAGCGAGGAACTCACAGCAAGAATTCAAAAGCTTGTTACCCAGGTAAGGGATAAAATTGAAAAAGTAAGTAGTATATTTGGTTAAAATGAAAACATTAAGCGAAATAAATCTAAGTAATAATCCATTCAGTGAAATGACGCCTTCACGTGATCAGAATTTTTTCTGGGCTGGAATGAAGGGTGTCAAAAGTAGAATTGCTGATTGTTACAACGATGCATTGAATAATAATAATAAGCAGCTAATCTTAAATTGGGGGCCTTATGGCGGAGGTAAAACCTTTAGTTCTTATTATTTTTTAGCTGAATATAACTCAGATCCAAATTTCACTCAAATATATGTGCGATCGCCAAAAGATGGAAGCAAAGCCACTAGAGAAATTTTCAATACAATAATAGATGAATTAACTTTTGATAAGATTTCTGAAAAGGTAAAAGAACTCTTAGTATCAGTTGATAATGCCGAGTTTTTAAGATATCTCTCAGGTAAATCGGGAGTTGAGTTTGCAAAGGCAATCATGTTGATTGGTAGTGATGATAGCAATATTACAACATTGATGAACAGGTTCCTATATTCCAGCGTTACCGCTACGGAACTTAAAACATTAGGGCTAGCAAAGCAAATAAAAACTGACGGAGATCTAGCTAAATTTTTAACAGGACTTCTTTCTTGCTTTTCATATTTTGGGAACGGATTGGATTTTAAACTGTGCTTATGGTTTGATGAAATGGAAGATTTGATTTATTATCCGACCAAGCATTATCATGCACTTTCACTATTTCTTTGAGACTTATATGATTATTTCACTAATAATCTCTTAATATTTTTAAATTTCACTCTCGCCGAAGGAGAAGATACAACGATTGAGTTAATTCTCGGAACGGCATTATGGTCAAGGATTTTAAAGAAAATTCGTTTCAAAGATTTTGATCATTCAGATGCTTTTGAATATTCAATTGAATTACTAAATCACGGAAAGATTAATAAATCTATTGGGAATCCCATTGATGAGGCACATTTAAAAAAGCTGATAGATATGTTGCCACTAGGTAGTTTAACACCACGAGAGATAAATAAGAAATTGTCAGCCATGATAAAATATTTACGAACCAATGATTTAGTAAATACAAATGATCAAGTGATAAATAACTTTATAACTCAACAAGAAGAGGACGAATCCTGATAAGAATAACTAAACCATGATGTTATTCGCCAATCGACTGTAGTAAATCGTTCATACCAAAGTTTAATAGAAATTCGGAATAATAATTGTCAAAAACATCCCTTATATATTCGTCAATTGTGATATCTTCATCTATACCATTTTTTTCTTGTAGAAGTTTATAATTACGTTTTTTAGTAATCATATAAATGAAGAGGCTATGAAAGTAAACAGAACTCAGATCGAAGTTGCTGAAAAACGATATCCTGTCTCTTATACACATCTAAAAGGGGGGGGGGGGGGGGGGGGGGGGGGGGGGGGGGGGGGGGGGGGGGGGGGGG
>NZ_JAELUC010000174.1 GCF_016429155.1 Pedobacter sp. ASV12
GATGTATGCTGCGCCACCATCTGATTTCTATGATAAGGATGGCAATCTGGTGAAGCATGTGAACGACGGTTCGACGGCTCAATATAAACAGGTGGGAAAAGGATTGAATTTACACTATGAGTTTATTGGCTTTGATAAATCGCAATCAGCTATTCCGTCTGTGGCTAAGAATACAGTGAATCTGACGACGGCAATCGAAGAGCAGCAAAGTTTGAATTTGAGTAATAGTACATTAGATCCTGTTGTAGGTACAAATGGTACGACTACTTATTGTAATTTCGCCACTCAAAACATATTGAATACCATTGCATCAGCGACAGATAACTCATCTGGAATTGCTATGACAGGCATGGCTAATAGTATGAGCGATCAGTTTGCAACTAGTCCTTTATTGCAAAGCGCAGATAAAGGCACTGCCTTGGCAAATGCTGAAAATGGGGGATTATCTCTATTGGGATATAAAAATCCCGGAGGCCATGGGCACGTGGCTTCTCTATCGGTGGGGGATAATGTCGGCAAAGGAGAAGTAGCAAATGTGGGACGTAGTAATGGCTTTTTGCCTATTGGGCCAGAAAAAGGAAGTGTTTTTGGTCGAAAATCCATAGAGAGCGTTAAGTTTTATACTCTAAGGCCTACAGTAACACCAAAAACGGCTGAACCACCTAGGCCACCTATTATTGGTACATTTAAAATATATTAGTTATGAAAAAAACAATGTTTGTGTTGATGATGGTGATTTATAGTCAGGCTTTTGCACAGCAAAAAAAAGGAACAGACTATCTAACCAAAGATGAGTTAGTAGGTACTTGGCAGATAAGAAGTAGATTAATCGGCAACGGTCTGAATCAGCATTTTGTGTTTAGTAAGGATGGAACGTTTGTTCTAAACCTATATAGTGATGGAGATGATGCAAGAAGCCTGCTGAAGCTAAAAGGGAAGTATCGACTTACCAAAGATGAGTTGTACCTTACCATACTTTCCAAGACAATAGTTGAAGAAGAGCTTGAAATAGGGGACATGGCCATAACATCTAGCCTGATTCAATTTGGCGCTGGTGCAAAAATAAAAGAAATAAAAGAGCCTAATCCAAAGGAGATGTTGGACCCCTGCTATATTAGCATCCTCTCCCGCTCTAATATAAAATTGAACAACGAAGTCTATTATAAGGTTAAGAAATGAGAACTGCAACCCAACTCCTTAGTCTGTGGCTCGCAGGCTACCTGATCAAATAAGTTCGCTTTCTATTGTACTTACAAAAACAGAACATCAAGCTTTTACAAATGCTTGGCGTAAAGAAATAGGCTATAATGGTTCCAAAGCGTTAGTGCAGACGACAAATGTCACTAAAGTACAAGTGTAGAATGCAGCTAGGAAGATATACGCCAATTATCCCGAAGTTTTATCTAAACTTCGGAAAATGATACAACTCTATTTAGAAAGAGTACAGTAAAATATAAGGATAGCATTGAAAGAAATATTACAAAACTAATTTCAAAAGAGTTTGACGCTCCAAATAGTAGTTCAGAAGGTGGGATGGTCTTAGTCTATTATAATAAAAAGATACATTAAAAATCAAAGGGGTATTTTATGGGGAAACAGGACAGAGCCAGTATAATTATGGTAACTATATACGAGTTGGGACATGAAATAAATTTGTTTAATTGACCGATTTTTAGTATATTTACATTGTAAGATAGGATTGCCTATGACTGATTCCAGAAGCGCGCGCTAGTCGAGATCACGAGGCAATTCCGATTCTTTCTAGTCAATAAAGTCTTGCAGAAACTTGTTTATTGATTTTTTGCACCTAATTGATTTCTCATTAAATACTTTGAAATCACCTTTTGTAAAATCTTTTAAAGTCATGCTATTTCTGAAATTAACCAAAGAAAATTCTTTAGGTATTTTTTCATTTTTACCATACCCTGTAAACACAGTATCGTGAGC
>NZ_JAELUC010000175.1 GCF_016429155.1 Pedobacter sp. ASV12
CCCCCCCCCCCCCCCCCCCCCCCCCCCCCCCCCCCCCCCCCCCCCCCCCCCCCCCCCCCCCCCCCCCCCCCCCTCTCACACTCACCCCCCCACCCCCCACCCCAACACATGTCGTGGTTCGTCGGCAGCGTCAGATGTGTATAAGAGACAGTTGTGCATAGATTAATCAATCAACAGGATCGAGAGGCGATAGAATACGCATGCTCAGAAGCAAACAAATCTGCATTAGCTTTCCTTCCGATATTGAGTTCAGGCGAGGCAATGTTAACAGGTGTCGACTTTCCTATGCCGATTGTTTTAAAGATAATTAAGCCAAATATTAAACCAGATTCAGTGACTCCGAAGGTTTTTTAATCTTTATAAAATCAGTTGCGATTTTCTACTGTTCTTTGAATATTCGGATAATCTGAATTCGATGAATAGTTATAATAACGATAGGTATGGAGGATAACTTTGTTTAGAAAAGAAATCCGTTAATCAAAAATGACATTCTACAAATGCAGGTCATGCAATTTGTAGATTTTTTCAAATGCTCTTTTGGCTTCACCCTTCAGGTCACCACTTTCCTTAACGTCAAGAAAAAAATTGAGCATCAGATCTTCGTCCCTATCTGGGAAAAGGAATCTGTGGTAACCTATATCAAATTCCCCAAGCACTGATTCGTCCAAGCGGATAGCTGCAATGAGGTTTTCTGCGGCTTGGTTCTTAGCACATCCCCATCCCGTGTGGCAAAACCATGCATCCTGTCTGTCCGGCCTACTATGTTCAATGAATTTTGGTTTGATCTGCTTATGGGCGAACACTTGGTCTTTGGGGCACTTGAAGATGAAAATTGTTGAATCGCTAAAATCTGATGCCGCCCTGATTGTCGTAATGCCCTTTTCTGTATCCATGTGATGCGAAGCAAACCAGCTTGCTACCCTTATATCTTTTGTTAGGTCAAGGCCAACACTTGGAAGTCCGTAGTGCTGGGCAATGCCCAAAGCGATAAATGTGAAATGAGGATGTCCTTTAATTTTAGTTACATCTTTCAAATAGTCTCTATGCTGGTAATCTAATAACCTTGTTCGGAGGTCAATCCCAATATCATCCAGCATCATTGCCGTATAACTATGCCAGAGGTTGTATATAAAGAACTCGTTGAAATCCAATCTAGAAAAACTCGGCAGCAAAGATGGTTCCTTTACTAGTTCTTCCCCAAAGAGCATTTTTTTTTCCTCTGGGCTGCGTTCTATAGTATATACCTTGTGTTGGCCTCTTAAGAGTACCTCAAAATCCGGATACCTTGTGTTGAGCAAATCTAGAAAAGGTTTGATTTCAGAAAGGGTATTGAATTTGTAAATCGGAATCTTTCGCATGGGCACACGGAAGTGCCCGATTACCCTTTCCGGAAAGTCGCGCAAATGATATGGCATAGTTGCTGAACTACCATACACATGCTCACTATTAATGATTCTGCCGTAATTTTCATCCAAAAGGAAATCGGAAAAGCTCTTGTGTTGCAATGATGAAGAGCGACCATACTGACTTACTTCATGAATAATCGGATAGATATTAAAGTATCCAGGATACCTTAACCGGTCGTCATTTAGACTTATTGGCTTGAGCATATTTATAATTTTAATGGTATTCCTAGATTCTCCGCCAAAAATGCAAGAATAAAATATGAATAGGGTGTTGGAACTTTTGAGTTAATATAAATACTCTGAACCGCATCAGCCCTGGAAGAGGTTCGGCTTTTCATTTCGATAAGTTTTTCAAAATATTCTAGTTGGATGGTCACTTCTCCATGAAATTGAGAGAGAGGGCCCCAAATCTGTCTCTTATACACATCTAAAAGAGGGGGGGGGGGGGGGGGGGGGGGGGGGGGGGGGGGGGGGGGGGGGGGGGGG
>NZ_JAELUC010000176.1 GCF_016429155.1 Pedobacter sp. ASV12
AGATAGAGTTGTTTTCTATCAGGAAAAAGGTAATAGTTTGAAGAATATAGAATTAATCAAGAAATAAATAAAATTTTCTAATGTAGATTCTAGACGAATACAACAGAACCTATACGTTGACCAAAAATTAAAAACATAAAAACCGATCCAAAAGCCTCCCAAAAATTCGGGAGGCTTTTTTTTATGGTTAAAACCACCGTATACCAATTGAAATTTCGGTCTGATTTAGGCCTAAATAGTGTATGAAATACACTTTACAAAAAACCGATGTTTTAACTATAAATTCAAATCTTTAACATCAAGAAATTGTTAAGGAATAAAAAACTCAATTTTAATTTTTTATTTCAAAAAAGGCACATATATTGGTAGACTTTTTTACCAATTTACTAAACTAAAAAACAAAAAATGATAGTTATTGCAGATGGTGGATCAACCAAAACCAATTGGTGCCTGATCAATGAAGCCGGAAGAAAAATCCATTTTAACACCGAGGGCTACAACCCTTATTTTTCTAAAGGCGATTACATCGAAAGCTCCCTGAGAAATTCTTTGCCGGATCATTTAGAGCCTGAAAAGCTAACAGAAGTTTATTACTACGGAGCAGGCTGTTCTACCGATGCGAACAAAAAAATCGTTGCAGATGCCATGCAAAAAGTCTTTGTGAACGCCAAAATCAATGTTGGCCATGATTTGCTGGCTTCTTGCCGTGCACTTTTAGGCGATGAAGCAGGTTTTGCCGCCATTCTGGGTACAGGTACCAATACGTGTTTATACGACGGTAACGACATTACCTTAAACATCGATTCGCTAGGCTATTTCCTAGGCGATGAAGGCAGCGGCAGTTACATCGGCAAGCGCATCTTGGCCGACTACATGAAAGGCTATATGCCAAAAGGCCTAAGAGAAAGCTTTTACGACAACTATGCCTTAACCAACGAGGATATTTTCGACCATATCTACAACAAACCGCTCCCTAACCGTTTCTGTGCAGGTTTTAGCAAGTTTATTTACGATTTCAAGGAAAGCTACGAAGATTACACCACCTCGGTAGTTGACTACGGCTTTACCGCCTTCTTCGAAAACCTGGTGATCCACTACCCTAACTACAAAAACTACGAACTAAACTGTGTAGGATCTGTAGGCTATAGCTTCAGAGATATCTTAAGTATTGTGGCCGACCGTTATGAAATGGGTGTTGGCAAAATCATCCGCTCGCCAATAGACGACCTGGTGGAATACCACTTGAGCAAAAAATAATTTTATACAAGCACAAAATAGAAGCCTCGAAGCAAAACTTCGGGGCTTTTTTACTGAAGATTAGGGATAAAAGCCGAAGAGACCGCCAAAAGCTAAAGAAAAGACCTAGATCTAAAGCTTGCTTCTAAACAATTGAGCAATCTAGCTACAACTCCCAAAAACTACTTCAAAAAAAATCCCCGAAATAATCGAGGACTTTTGTTTAGGTTGGTTTTTAGTTTAGGTTTATTGTACAATGATCTTTCGGCTGTAGTTTTTGTTGTCTACCTGAAGTACCAAAATATACATGCCAGAAGTAATGTTGTTCTTAGAAAGTTCCCAAAAAAATTCCTTTTTACCAGCATCCTGCGCCTGTTTATTGATCAGCACGGCTAATTGCTGTCTCTTATACACATCTTAAAGAGGGGGGGGGGGGGGGGGGGGGGGGGGGGGGGGGGGGGGGGGGGGGGGGGGGGGGGGGGGGGGGGGGGGGGGGGGGGGGGGGGGGGGGGGGGGGGGGGGGGGGGGGGGGGGGGGGGGGGGGGG
>NZ_JAELUC010000177.1 GCF_016429155.1 Pedobacter sp. ASV12
CCCCCCCCCCCCCCCCCCCCCCCCCCCCCCCCCCCCCCCCCCCCCCCCCCCCCCCCCCCCCCCCCCCCCCCCCCCCCCCCCCCCCCCCCCCCCCCTCCACCCCCCCCCCCCCCCCCCCCCAACCCCCCATGTCGTGGTTCGTCGGCAGCGTCAGATGTGTATAAGAGACAGGGTAGTTCTTTAAAAAGAAATAGGCTTTGCCTACATCTTTCATCACGTTGGCATCGGCATCGTTTTGCAATAGTTTCTCGCCAATGGCAATTACTTCTTTGTATTTGCCCAACTGATTGGCCATAGGCAATAGGGCCTGTTGCAAGATAAAGTTACCGGTATCGGCCGTAATGGCTACTTTCAATACATGGTAAGCAGGTTCGTATTGCTTGTCGTTGCGGTAAGCCGTAGCCAGGTCATAAGCCACATCGGCATCTGTTGCATTTAAGGCATTGGCCTTTTTGAGATAGGCCAGTTTTACATCGCTGCTATCGGTAAGCCCTGCCAATTGTTTGTAGGCACTAAAATTGGTGCTGTCTATCGAAATGATCTGTGCTAAATAGCTTTTGGCCTTGGCATTGTTGCCCCTTCTTGTATTGATATTGGTAAGACTAAACAGTACAGGCAGGCTATTGGGCTGTATGGTATTAAGCTGCAAGTAGTTTTTCTCGGCATCTGGCAACCTGCCCGACATCATGTTGCAATAGGCCATTTGGCCTAATGCCTTTACGTCTTGTGTATCGCTGGGGTAGACGCTTTGCAGGTATTGGGCAGCCTCGGCATAGCGTTGGCTTTGGTAATACTCTAACAATTTCTCTTTATCGATACTAACAGTTTGGGCAGATAAACTTTTGCAAAATAGCAATACAAACAAAAAGGGAAGCCAGTTTCTCATAATCAATTATTTTAAACTAAATTATTAGTTATTTGTCTAATCTCCAAATTTTCGGAGCACAAATTGTTCAAGGGCCAAACTTTTTGGCAAGGTAATTGGTTCTATTGTGGCAAAACATATTGTTAAACCTTAATTAGAAAAGCATATGGATACCTTAAAGAAGTTTGAATTAATGGAAAAGATTGTAAGGGAATTGGAAGACTTGCAGCACTCTCAGCAGGCCATTATCCAAAAAATTGGAAAAATTGAAGTTGACAATATAGAGTTGGGTGATAAAAAACTGGAAAAAGACTTGCCAGACATGCACCAGCGGGTGGCCGACAACTTAGATACCATTGTGGATATCCTGGCCTATTTTGCCGATAAAACAACCAATTTTGGCAACAAAAACAATGTAGAGGCGCTCAAGGAGCAGCAAGCCATTAACGAAGTAACAGGTCAGAAATAACAACAAGAAGGCTCCCAAGTGGAGCCTTTTTTATTTGGAAGTGGGTAGGCTGAGGCAGAATTTGGCACCTTGGCCTTCTTGGCTGCTCACCGTAATATCGCCATCGTTACGGATCATAAAATCCTTGCATACCATCAGGCCAATGCCGGTTCCCTTTTCGTTAAAAGTGCCTCTGGTAGTAATGTTTTCATTTTTAAACAAACGCTCCAAAATATGGGCCGGAATGCCAACACCGTTATCTTGTATGCACACCAGCATGGTACCATTGCGCTGGTACGCGGCAGTGATGTGTATCTGTCTCTTATACACATCTCCGAGCCCACCGAGACAGTACTAAAAGGGGGGGGGGGGGGGGGGGGGGGGGGGGGGGGGGGGGGGGGGGGGGGGGGGGGGGGGGGGGGGGGGGGGGGGGGGGGGGGGG
>NZ_JAELUC010000178.1 GCF_016429155.1 Pedobacter sp. ASV12
CCCCCCCCCCCCCCCCCCCCCCCCCCCCCCCCCCCCCCCCCCCCCCCCCCCCCCCCCCCCCCCCCCCCCCCCCCCCCCCCCCCCCCCCCCCCCCCCCCCCCCTTTTTCAAGCAGACGACGGCATACGCGATCATGAGTACTGTCTCGTGGGCTCGGAGATGTGTATAAGAGACAGGATATCCTTACGGTTAGGGATTTGATTGTTCAAATGAAATCTAAGATGTACTAATTTTGATTAATTTTCCATATCTAGCGCAAGTCTTATGTGGTGGATAATGGGCAGGCTGATTTATGCCTTTAAATTGGCTATTATGATTTAATAACCGCTATATACAAAAAGCTCCCGCCAATTTGGCAGGAGCTTTTTATTTATTATCTATAAAACGTTCAACGCAAGTTGCCAAACGTTTATCGCACTACGGAATACTCAATTCGCAATACGCATTACACCTTAAACGAATCCTTCAAGCCAACCGTACGGTTAAAAATAAGCTTGCCTGGCGCCGAGTCCTTGTCCAGGCTGAAGTAACCCTTGCGGATGAGCTGATAGCCCAATCCAGTGGTGGCATTGGCCAAATAAGGCTCTATATAAGCCGCCTTGATCACTTCCACGCTGTTTGTTCTGGCGATTAGGGATTGGTAGCGAATGGCAGGACGAATTTGCCGATTTGCCCGACTTGCAACAGACTTTCTATCGGATGTACAATGCGGCATTGGGTAGGTTTGTTGGTGTAGATCCGGTGGCTGAGGCCAGTGAAAGTTTGAGCACCTTTAACTATGCATTAAACAATCCAATTATATTTAATGATCCTTTAGGGGATAAAGCAGCTTTAAACGCTGGAACAGGTGAATATGCCAAATTTTGGGAGCAGGTTTGGCAGAGGTCGGGCTCTGGAGAAAAGGTAGCCTCTTATCATAATTCTGGTGATGGTTATTGGGAAAGCACAGGAGACAATATGGGTTTCAGGGCAATAAGGTCAGATATGTTAAATCCAGATGGATTTTACGATTATCAATTTGAAATTAGCCTCAGGGCTGTATCAATAAACGAAGCACGATCAAATCCTGATTGGTTAGCAGATCGAATGAAAGAAGGACAGAAAAAAGCCGGATTAGATGGAAGTATGTTTTATGGTGCTAGAGTTTATCAAAATAAGATGATGGAGAAAGGTAGTGCTGTGACTTTGCCCGGAATTGGTATAATTATAAACCCACAAGATGTGGGAAATATTGACCTTTTAAGGCATGAGTTCGGGCATATTTTACAGTCTAAGAAAATGACAAAATTTGGTTTTTATGGTATAATAGCCCCAAAAAGCCTGTTTAGCGCGATTAAGCAATCCTATGTTAAGGAATGTTACCATAGAGATTATGTAACGGAAACCACGGCCAACTCGTTATCGTATGAGTTTTTTAATCAGCCATCGGATTGGAATTTTAATAAATTTCCTTTATCTTATCCTATTAATCCTGTTTTGATAGCCCCAAACGATGTTTATAATACACTGTTTAATAATTGATTATGAAAACGTATTTTTTTTCTTTGTTGATTATATTAACATTTCTATCAGCATGTATTTATGATCCTGGAGATGCACGGTTGGAAGTGACAAATATTAGCGAAAATGTATTACATTAGAGTACCTGTCTCTTATACACATCTAAAAATGGGGGGGGGGGGGGGGGGGGGGGGGGGGGGGGGGGGGGGGGGGGGGGGGGG
>NZ_JAELUC010000179.1 GCF_016429155.1 Pedobacter sp. ASV12
CCCCCCCCCCCCCCCCCCCCCCCCCCCCCCCCCCCCCCCCCCCCCCCCCCCCCTTTTAGATGTGTATAAGAGACAGGAGTAGTGATAATAATGTCAACATCTGTCCAACCACCTTCAATCTTGGCCACATATTCGTCTAATCCTACGAAATCCGCGCCTGCTGCTTTAGCCTCTTCTTCCTTGTCAGGAGTACAAAGCACCAAAACACGTACAGTTTTACCTGTACCGTGAGGTAAAGTAGCAATACCACGTACCATTTGATTGGCTTTACGTGGATCAACGCCTAAACTTACATCGATATCAACCGATGCATCGAATTTAGTCATTGTGATCTCCTTTACCAAAGCAGCTGCATCCTGTAAAGAATACACTTTGCCGGCTTCTAGTTTAGCGTGTGCCTTTTTTTGATTTTTTGTTAACTTAGCCACTGTTGTAAACTGTTTTTGGTTAATTAATTAGACCAGGGTGCGTCACCGCTAACGGTGATTCCCATACTGCGTGCTGTACCCGCTACCATCTTCATAGCAGATTCGATAGTGAAAGCGTTTAAATCGCTCATCTTATCTTCAGCAATTGTCTTAACTTGATCCCAAGTCACCGAACCAACTTTTTTACGGTTGGGCTCAGCAGAACCACTCTGTAATTTGGTAGCTTCCAATAATTGGATTGCAACCGGAGGGGTTTTGATGATGAACTCGAACGACTTGTCAGCATATACAGTAATTACAACTGGTAATACTTTACCTGGCTTATCTTGGGTACGAGCGTTGAATTGCTTGCAAAATTCCATGATGTTGACACCTTTAGCACCCAATGCAGGTCCTACCGGTGGCGATGGATTTGCCGCTCCGCCTTTGATTTGTAATTTAACAAGTGCACCGACTTCTTTTGCCATTTTCTGATTTGTTAATTGTAATACTCAATGTTAAATATTGGAAGCATGTAACATTTAAGATTTTTATAATGGGTTACGGGTTAATAGTTATGGGTTACGAGATGAACTCCCATAACCTGTAACAGGAAACGCGCAACTGTTATTCTTTTTCTACTTGCATATAGTTAAGCTCCAACGGCGTTTTACGACCGAAGATCTTAACCATTACTTTTAGTTTTTTCTTCTCTTCGTTAACCTCTTCGATAACCCCGGTAAAACCGTTGAATGGGCCGTCCATTACTTTAACGTTCTCGCCCACATAATAAGCGATGTTCATGGTTTCGCCTTGCTGGCTCATTTCGTCAACCTTACCCAAGATACGGTTCACTTCTGCCTGGCGCATAGGAATAGGATTTCCGGCCTTGTCGCCCAAAAATCCGATTACGCTATTGATGCCTTTTATAATATGTTCCAACTCTCCATCCAAAACTGCCTCGATCAATACATAGCCTGGGTAAAAGTTACGTTCTTTGGCAATTTTCTTTCCTTCTTTCATCTGGTAGTATTTCTCCATAGGGATCAATACCTGAGGTACCAAATGAGAAAAACCTAAACGGCTGATTTCAGAGTCTGTCTCTTATACACATCTAAAAAGGGGGGGGGGGGGGGGGGGGGGGGGGGGGGGGGGGGGGGGGGGGGGGGGGGGGGGGGGGGGGGGGGGGGGGGGGGGGGGGGGGGGGGGGGGGGGGGG